>NZ_JBIVMX010000003.1:0-253183 GCF_044753305.1 Pseudomonas sp. NPDC088429
TAACAGTGAGCGTTACGACGGATTGCACAATCCCGCCGTTGCCATCACTGATCTCGACGACGAAGCTGTCGGTGCCGTTGTAGTCGGCAGTTGGGATGTAGGTGTAGGCACCTGTGGCCGCATCCAGGGTGAGCGTACCGTTGGTGGGCGGAGTAGCGACCGAGTAGGCAAGGGTATCGCTGTCGGCATCATTAGCGGCCACTTGACCACTGAACGCAACATCTTCAGGTGTGGTGACGGCATAGTTGCTCGTCGCTGGGTCGAATATCTGGCCGGGGAGATTCGGATCGACAAGCTTGGGAACGTCATTTACTGGTGTAATTGTCAGCGTCAGTGTAGCAACATCAGTTCCGCCATTTCCATCGGAGACCACGTAAGTCACGACAGGTACGGCACCGCTATAATTGGCCCAAGGCGAGAAGCTATACGAGCCGTCCGAGTTGATTGTCAGTGTGCCGACACCATTTATCGTCGCGGTATCTCCCGCAAAAAAGACCGTGGCGTCGCCCGCGACAGCAAACAGGGAAACGATCATTGGGTCGCCATCTGGATCCGTATCATTGGCGATAAGGCCACTGGCAGCATCGACCGTTAGCGCACCATCCTCGATAACTGTAGCCGTATCATCGACTGCCGTAGGAACGGGGTTGCCTACCGTCACGATGAACGTTTGTGTAGTCGATAGGCCCGTACCATCAGGGCCGTCATACGCAGTGACAGTTACTGTATATGCGCCACCGATTCCGCCTTGGCTCGCGTCATGGGCAATCGTACCCGAAATGACCCCGGTCGCCGGATTGTACGTGCGCCCTGGTGGAAGTCCGGAGATAACATAGTTCAGCGTGTCACCGTCAGGATCAGAAAAATAGGACGATATGTCGTAATCGAAATTCTCGCCATCTACGCGCACTCGATCCGGCATCGACGTGCTTGCAGGGGAATCTTCGACCGCAACCATATTAAGCGTCAGCGTAGCAGTGTCGGTGCTCCCCTTACCGTCTGATACGGTATAGGTAATGATCGGAATCGGGCCAGCGTAGTTAGACTCAGGGACGAAAGTGTAGCTGCCATCTGCATTGATGGTAAGCATGCCGAAACCGACCATGTTGGCCGTAATACCAGCTGCGTAGCTCACCCCTTCTGCAACAAAATCGGTGATAACCAACGGGTCGCCGTCAGCGTCGACATCGTTGGACAGCAGTCCAGAGCCCGCAACAACGGAGAGAGTTAAATCCTCGGTTACGGTGCTAAAATCGTCCCCAGCGATGGGTGGATCGTTGCTTGGGATTATGCTCAGGGTTAGGGTTGCGGTAGCGTTGTCAGATCCGTTAGACACGGTATAAGTCGCGATCGGAACCGCACCAATATATTCTGGCGCTGGAGTAAAACTATAGGAGCCGTCGGCATTAATCGTCAGGGTACCTATGCCAGCCAGTGCTGCCGTATCACCTGCCGTGAAAGTGCTGCCATCTACCGTAAACTGGGTAATTAACATCGGTTCGCTACTTACATCATTTGCGAGCAGTCCGGCTGATGCATTAACATTCAGCGTGCTGTTTTCGGTGACTGAATTCGTATCGTCGGCCGTCAATGGGGGATCAACCAGATTGACGACAGTCATATCCACTCTTGCGGTATCCGTACCGCCATTGCCATCCGAAACGGTGTAAGTGAAGTCCGCCATGCCCACATATCCCAAGCTCGGCGTAAAAGTCAGCGTGCCATCTACATTCAGCGTCACGATTCCCCCCATCACGGCGACGCTTCCCCCGGATATGATCGCAGTGCCGTCAATCTGAGTGATGGTAAGGGCATCATTTTCGACATCAATGTCGTTTAGACGAGGGTCGAAGGTCAGTGCAACGCCTTCGTTAGTAGCGAGCGCATCGTCATTTGCGACGGGTAAGTCATTGACAGGAATCAATGTGATGGTTGTGGTCGCAACAGCCGAATTTAATGTGCCGTCATTGGCGGTGACATGGACTATTCGGTTTAACGTAGTCGGGTTGTCACTCGTATTACGGAATCCGATTCCTCTGATTGCTTCGGCATACGCTGCCTTGCTCGCGTTACCGGTGAGGGTGACGGTGATCTGACCTGGAACTGACTGTTCTATCAGCGCGGTGATGCCCGCTGGTGGTGATGATAAGATCATCAACTGATCGCCCGCTTGAGCGTTGGTAAGAACGATGGAGGCAGACTGCAGTGTTTGATTATCATCATCATGCACGCTGCTGTCCGTATCGGCGACCGAGATCGACGCAGATCCCTCAGTGTACGTCGTCGCGAAATCGACCCCGGGCGAAACATCTGCAGCAATGTCTCGACGAGTTGTGAGGACACTAATATTGTCAATTCTAATTGCGTCGTCGCTCGCTCCAAAAGGCTCGTTGTAAGCGAAGGTTAAATCGCCGGTCGGAGCAACATTGTCAGGCAAATTGAGTGTGACCCGATAAGTCGTGTATGCGCCGGAAACCGAAGTTAATATTGTAGAAGGGCTACCACTCGACCCATTGAGAAACGTAATTATGCCTACCGCGGTATTGTCGTTTGCCCCCGTACCTGCCGATCCATCGAAAACAGCATAAGCCACACCGCCGACCGAGACGGTGAGTCTCCCCGGCGGGCCAGCGTTGTTGTCCCATGCCAGGTTGAAAGTGAGTTGTACCGCCCCCGATGGGGCTTGTCCCACATTCCATCCGGCAATACCGCTCTGTGTAAGAACGGCGGGATTAGCTGCTTCCCAGCCATTGGCGGTAAAACCGGGTACAGCCCCTGGCGATGACCAGCCCGCAGAGCCAGTGAGTGACCCGTTTTGCACAACTTCGCTCGGTGTTACGCCTGAGTTGAGATCCACCACCGGCGGCTTGGGCGCAACCGTGTCGCGATAATCAAGATCGTAGAAGGGCGATAGTGCATCCGATCCATTGGCGGCAGTATCGTTATCACTGTCGGCAAGGTTGAAGGTGCCGGCGACAATATTTTCGTCATTGGCGTCGAAGCCGTCATTGGCATTGGATCCTTCGAAAATGTCGAGAAGTCCATCGTGATCGGTATCGGTAGTTGATGTAACACTAGTTGGCTGACCATCGCCGCGCTCGATGATGTCCGTAATACCATCAGCATCGGAGTCGAAATCAATCTGGTCACTTAGGCCATCACCGTCAGTATTGACCGGAATAAGCCCGACGCTAACTGCACTTGTTTTGTTGCCCACATTGGCGTCATAGGCGTCGTCAAGGCCATCTGCGTCGGCATCAACACCAGTTGGTGCAACATAAGTCGATGTCTTCTGCGCCTCCACATTGTCGGTGATTCCGTCATTATCAGAATCAATATCTAAATGGTCGAAAATCCCGTCACCATCTGTGTCGCGTGGCGCCGATGCTGCGGTGCGCAAAGCAAGGCCAATCTCACGAATCTGCGTAGTATTCCCGGCAGCGGGCCCGTAAATATAACTGCTTTGCGCGATGACACTGAAAGAAGCCACTCCAAAGTAGGTTTTGCTAAAAGTGTAGTAGTCAGGATTTGTATCCAGATAATGGTCAGTGCGCAGATTAGTGAGCACCTCTCTTCCGAGTTCATTACCAATAGAATCATAAAGTACGATGGTTACGTTTTGCAGACCATCCCCGGCCCCAGAACCATCGGTGGCCGAGTTATCGTTGGCTATAACAAAGGAATCAACCGTAAGTCCTCCCGTCGGCAGCCCAGAGGCGCCGCCGATGGTCAAAATGAAATCGGGGTAGTCAGCTGCAGTACCCGTTGGATCAATGGATAGTCCCGTATTTGAATACGATCCATCGGTGAGTTCACCGAGCGACCCGCCTGCGCTAACCGCGCCTGATAGAGTGGGAACACCCCAATAATTTGGCCCGACGTAGTCGGCTGGTGGGTACTGGGTATATTCTAGGACATCCAGGATCCCGTCATTGTCGTCGTCTATGTCAATACTTTCTATGATGTGATCGTTATCGACGTCGAGCGTTGGATTGTCGCGATAATCCAGGTCATTGGACATCGGCAAAGCGTCTTGGCCGTTCGCCGCTGTATCGTTGTCGGTGTCGGCGAGGTTGAAGATGCCCGCGCCGTCTATATTCTGGTCGTTGGCATCGTAGCCATCATTGACGTTTGATCCCTCAAAGATGTCGAGCAGGCCGTCGCCATCGGTATCACTGAGTAAGGTGACACTAGATGGCTGACCATCGCCGCGCTCGGCGATATCTGCAACACCATCGGCGTCGGAATCTGAATCCAGCTGATCAATCACGCCGTCGCCATCTGTGTCAACAGGTGTTAATCCAACACTGGCCGCACTAGTCTTATTACCGACGTTGGCATCATAAATGTCGTCAAGGCCGTCACCGTCAGCATCAACGCCGCTAGGCGTGATATAACCTGCAGTCGTTTGTGCTTCGATATTATCCGTGATGCCGTCGTCATCAGAATCTAGATCAAGCCGGTTTACCACACCGTCCCCGTCGGAATCCTTCCCTACCAAGATATTAACTTCGCTGAAGCCGATCTGGCCTGACCAAGCCGTCAGATCGTGGAATTCAATCCGTGCGACACCATTTAGCCCCCCGACATAAAACTGGAAGGGCTGGGAATTGTCCGGAATCGAGCCTGCATTGGAATAGCCCGTGATAGAACGGAGGACTGTTCCATCTGCTGCATAAATTCGGATTTCCCCTATTGATTGCACACCCTGTCCGTCGGCGAGGGCATTGCCGACGTTATTATAAAATTGGATAAATTGAACATCATTTTGAGGTTTCGTGAAGTTGTATTGAACTAAGTCGAGTTGTCCGGTGTAGTTGGCGTGATATCCATTCCCTCCATCGTTGGGGGCGATGATTCCGTCGATAGTTTCGTCTATCGACCACCCAGCTGTGGGTGTCGCCGATGCCGAGCCTGAACTAGGCGAAACAATGGTAAGATTAACCCCTTCGACCGTATCCAGAATGCCGTCGTTGTCATCGTCGATATCGGCGGCGTTGGCGACGCCATCGCCATCAGTGTCGATGGTGGTGAGCGTAGCGGTAGCAACGTTAGACGCCGTTGGAGCGGTGCCGGAAACAGCTGTAACCGTGATGGTGCGTGAGGTTGGTGTTCCATTGGTAGTCTCGAAACGTATGTTATTCAACGCCCTTTGGTAGTTAGCCAGCGTACTGTTGCCGGTCAGTGTCATTACGCCAGTCGCTGGATTGAACGCTGTGACAGTGATTCCGGTTACGCTAGCCGTCAAGTACAAATTGTCGGCAGCTGTTGGATTGATAAGGGTTATGGTCATCGACGTGAGATTGTTGCCCTCTGGATCGGTGACGCTAACTGCGAGTCCGATCGGAGTAGCCCCCTGATCATAATTCGCCGTGTAATTAGAGCCTGCCGTCGAAGAGTCAAGATCGATGCGTGGAGCATCCCCGACAGCAGTGATTGTGATGGTGACGTTTGCCGTCTCGGCCACGCCGCCGCCGGAGCTTACAGAATAGCTGAAGGTCGCGGTGCCGGAATAATCCGCCGCCGGCGTGAAGCTGAGTTTCTGTTGGCCCGCGTCATTGATCATAGTCACCGTCCCATTGGTGACATTGACGCTACCGTTCATAGTGATTGCCTGACCATCAACTGCGGTAATCATACGACCCGTATTTTCAAAGGTGTCGTTCGCAAGGACATCAACGATAATAGGGGTGTCTTCCAACGTAGTGGCGGTGTTAGCGACAATGTCTGCAACTGCAGTAACCGACTGTGCGACAACATCAGTTGCAGCAGAAAATGCCGTTGTACCGCCAGTGCCGTTGCCAGCAATATCGAAGCGACCACCATTGGTGCCTTGAGTCTGATCCCAAGCTCTAATAGTCAGGGCGTCGGCCATGGTGCCGTTATAGTCGGCCGTGGATTGGAAATAGATGCGCGATGTAGTGGCATTGGAGAGCAACAGCGCGTTGGCTTCGGAAACGCTGCCGACCTGAAGCCAGGTCGTACCGCTGTTGGTCGAATACCACCAGATGCCGTTGACAGAGTTTGTACCAACAATGGCGATGCCCTTGACCGCGCCCGTATCTACGTCGCTGACGTTAGTGTTGTTGATGTTGAGAGCCGCCAGCGTGACGTCTACGCCAACTGCGCCAACCGGTGCAGAAATATTCACATCTTCGTTAAACGCAGTTAGTGAGCGCACTACATCAGTCATTACCGGCGCATCGTTGACCGGCGCGACGGTCACCGCGATTGTGTCTGTGGCAGTGGAGAAAGCAGTGATCCCGCCATTGGTAGCGGTCGTAACCTTGGTACCCGCGGTGCCAGAGGTTTGATCCCAGCCGCGGAAGGTCAGCGCCGTGGCACCTCCCGTGCCATTGTAATTCGCAGTCGTCGGCTGGAAATAAAGACGGGTATTTGCATTATCAGCGAGTAGCAGCGCACTAGTGTTTGATACCGTACCTATGGCCTGCCAGTTCGCGCCACCATCAGTGGTGTACCACCACACGCCATTAGTAGGCGCAGTAGCAGTGACTGCAATGCCTTTCACTGCGCCTGCGTCGATATCGCTAATGCCTGAAGTAAAGCTTGAGACCAACTGACCGATCGCTGTTCCGTTCGCTGGCACTCCCGAGTCTTCCTGTCCGGTGTAGCTCAGCATTGGTGATGAATCGACGACTGGTGCATCGTTGACTGGACTGACATTAATAGTTGCATTATCGGTGTCGGTGAACGAACCAACAGCGCCGCCGCCATCTTTTGTAACTATCTGCAAATTCACCGGGCCATTGTAATTGACGACAGGCGTATAGGTGGGCGCCGAGGCGCTAGCCAGAAAAGCGTTGACCGCCCCGAGCGTTCCCGAAAGGGTTAACGTTCCTGTTCCAACGCCTGTTAGTGTGACACCGTTACCCGCCGTTGCGGACAGGACACCCGAATCCACGGTGAGTTGGACGATGTAAGTACCGTTTGCGCCATTATCGATGACTGAGATACCAGTGAGCTGGCCTGCCGTGTCTTCGGGAGTAATCCAGCCCGCAACGGGCAAGTTGTTGGCCGGCGCCTGCGGATCGTCACGGTAGTCGAGATCAGTTCCGCGTGGCGCTGCGTTGGAACCATCCGCTGCCGTGTCGTTATCGCTGTCGGCGAGGTTATAAATGTGATTGGTGTCGATGTTTTCGTCGTTAGGGTCGAAGCCGTCATTAACATTCGAGCCTTCAAAGATGTCGAGCAGGCCGTCATGATCCGTATCATTGGTGGATATGATGCTTGTCGCCTGACCGTCGCCGCGTTCAACGATGTCACCAATGCCGTCATTGTCTGAGTCGGAGTCAATATAATCCTTTGTGCCATCGTTATCGGTATCGACAGGGATCAGACCAATACTAGCGGCGCCGGTCTGATCACCCACCGCAGCATCGTAAACGTCGTCCAACCCGTCAAGGTCAACATCAACTCCACTCGGGGCAATATAACCGGCAGTCGTCTGAGCTTCGATGTTATCGGTAATGCCGTCATTATCTGCATCAAGATCGAGTCGATCGAGAGTGCCGTCATTGTCGATGTCGCTACCTGCGTAATCTACCAGTAACGTCATGTCGTCAAAGCCGGCATCGCCGTCGAGTCGTTGAGGGTAGTTTACCGAGTTGCTAGTTGAATACTGTCTTATCTCTATATTCGCTGCAGTACTAGAGCCGGTATTGAATGCGAAATTGCGATTGACCCAACCGCTGGAACCGTAATATTGGATTCCCCCCGTAATCGATACACCGTTGACAAGGACATCTAAATTCACGCCAGTGGTGGCCATGCGAAAGGAGAACGTCAGATTTTGATTAGGTCGGACATCAAGGCTTTCATTCCACACCACTGCCCCAGGGCGCCCTAGGACGTCTGGGAGGTCATTCGTAACTAGGTACGCACCCCCTGTTCCTCCAAATGGATTCCATGTCGCAGTATAATTCCCACCAGTAGAACCATTATCGACTACGCCATTATACGTTTCATATGATGAGGCGTATGGGCCTGTCATTGAATCTTCGATACTGGAATTGAAACCTGCATAACCTGCAGAAAAGTCACCGTTCGTAATTACGTTGCGAGGGCCCGGGTTTTCCACGGTGTCTAAGATACCGTCATTATCGTCGTCGATATCCGCGGCATTGACAACGCCGTCGCCGTCGCTATCGATGGGAGTAAGCGTTGCAGTTGCTAGGTTGGAAGCCGTTGGTACTGTTCCTGAAATAGCACTAAAGGTAATTGTACGAGGAGCCGTTGTAGCCGAAGTGCTCTCGAACAACACGTTGTTAAGTGCTGCCTGATATACGGTAAGCGTTGCGTTGCCGGTCAGTGTCAGTACCCCAGTTGCAACATTGTAGCTGGATGTAATTCCAGTTACGGCAGTTGACAACCATAACCTGTCAGCAACTGTAGCGCCCGTAAGTGTGACAGTCATCGATGTGAGATTGTTATTCTCGGGATCGCTCACCGTGATCAGATTTCCGAGGTATACACCACCCTGGTCGTAATTTGCCGTGTAATTTGAGCCGGCGGTTGACGAGTCAAGATCGATGCGTGGAGCATCCCCGACAGCAGTGATTGTGATGGTGACGTTCGCCGTCTCGGCCACGCCGCCGGAGCTTACAGAATAGCTGAAGGTCGCGGTGCCGGAATAATCCGCCGCCGGCATGAAGCTGAGTTTCTGTTGGCCCGCGTCATTGATCAGTGTCACCGTCCCATTGGTGACGGTGACGCTGCCATTAACCGCGATTGCTTGGCCATCAATAGCTGAAATCACACGACCTGCATTTTCGAAGGTATCGTTCGCAAGGACATCAACGATGATCGAGGTATCTTCCAACGTCGTGGCGGTATTGGCGACGATGTCCGCTACTGCAGTGACCGTCTGTGCAACAACATCAGTGGCAGCAGAAAATGCCGTCATACCGCCAGTGCCGTTGCCAGCAATATCGAAGCGACCACCATTGTTGCCTTGAGTCTGATCCCAAGCTCTAATAGTCAGGGCGTCGGCCATGGTGCCGTTATAGTCGGCCGTGGATTGGAAATAGATGCGCGATGTAGTGGCATTGGAGAGCAACAGCGCGTTGGCTTCGGAAACGCTGCCGACCTGAATCCAGGTTGTGCCGCTGTTGGTTGAATACCACCATGTGCCGTTGACAGAGTTTGTACCAACAATAGCGATGCCCTTTACCGCGCCCGTATCGACGTCGCTGACGTTAGTGTTGTTAATGTTGAGAGCCGCTAGCGTGACGTCTACGCCAACTGCGCCAACCGGTGCAGCGATATTCACATCTTCGTTAAACGCCGTTAGTGAGCGCACTACATCAGTCAATACCGGCGCGTCGTTGACCGACGATACACTCACCGCGATAGTATCGGTGACTGTCGATACGGCTGCGGCAACGTTACCAGCACCAGTTGTAGTCGATGCCTTTGCGCCTACGGTACCACTGGATTGATCCCACGCTTTGAAAGTCAGAGCGGTACCCGTAACCGCGCCGTTAAAATTCGCGGTGGTCGCCTGGAAATACAGACGCGTGCTTGCGGTATCAGCTAGGAGTAGGGCGCTCGTGTTGGAGACAGCCCCAACTGCCTGCCAGTTTGCCCCCCCGTCTATCGTGTACCACCAAACACCTTGCGTCGGGGCATTAGCCGTTATCGCAATTCCTTTAAGTGCACCTGGGTCAACATCCGTTATGCCGCCTGTGTAGCTGGAGAGGAGCACGCCCACATTTGTGCCATTCGTTGGGGCGGACGCATCCTCTACAGCGGTGTAAGTCAGGTTCGGCGTGGCGTCGAGTACGGGAGCGACGAGCAGGCCGTTCCAGTCGCGGGCGTCGACATTACGTGCCTCAATGGATCCTCTATTTCTTTCAAGATCCCAATCACCGCCCAGTGACGCGGCGCCAGTGTCGTCAGTAGATGCGGCGACATCTGCTCCTGTAACTTCGGCCAAAGTCTCTACGGCGGCAGACCCTGCGTCACCAAAACCGAAATCGCAGCCGTAGACAAGAATATCGCCATCAACACTTAGTGATCGTCCAATTTCTGCCAATTGGGCGTGGTAGGTGGTCTGCATACTATCCTGCGATAGGCTGGCATAGCCTACTTGCAAAACGCCTGCTTCGCCGTGGCTGATAATGTGTACGGAGTCGATATTAGTTCGACCCTGCAGCGTGTCGGCGATGAACTGGATCCCGTTGACGTTTTGCTCAATAAAGTGCACTTCTGCGCCGGTCGGCACGCTAGCGGATAGTTGATCTGCATCGGCCACGCCGCGATCTATGAAATAGACGGCCGTAGGCACTGCGTCAGCCTGCCTTGCCGACGGCGCTTCGGGTGCAGATTTTTGCGTGTTTTGTACCGCATCCAATGCGGCCACCAAATTTGCGTGATCTGCGGCGTCAGCCGGCGGCGGCGCGTGATGATCCTGTTGCGCCACATCCTGCACGGTCTGCGCGGCAGCAGCGTCCAGAAGTACGCGTGGCTCTAAAACTTGCAGAAACAAAGGGGAGGTCATCAGGGTGCCAGGCTTGGCCACGTTAGCTGAATTCTTGGAATGCTTGCCTGAATGGCGCGATTTATTATTCACAGCTGATACCTCATGCAGAATTTGGAAGTGCTATGGAGCACACCGGAGCGCCGCTGAAATTGACGCGGTGAACCAATGCAGCAAATACCGGAACGGCAAGGCCGGACGTCGAACGCCTTCATCACGCTCCGGACTCTCTTATCAACACATAGGCAACACGACGCAGAATGCGTCCACCCAAGCTTTGCGCCGCGCCGCGTATCTGCATCTCACCCCGAATTTCGGTCATTGGCAGTGCCTGCGACGCGTCTTCAACAGCGCTAATTACTTCGAAAACGGCATCTTCGGAGAGCGCCTTCCCTTCGTACTGTCGCGACGGGACTACGCCGCCATGTGTGGATGCGAGCATCCAGTTATAGAGTTGATCCGTCGCAGCTGCACCAATCCGTATGACCTTTAGGTTAATAGCGTCATGTATACGCAGGTCGTCCACAAATTCACCTTGATCACCTTTTTGTATACGCTTCACATCCGCTGCTTCGACATACCCTCGCGCCTCCAAAGCGCCAGGTTTGGCCACTAACACTAAACGGGTTTTGTCATCGATCCAGCGTCCTGGGGAAAGCTCAGGCGTCAATTCGGCCACGATTCCGTCGATGGGCGAACGCACTGCCAAACGGGCTCGCTCGCGCTCCAGACCGGTAATTCGATCTCGCTCCAGACTCAGTTCGTTTGAGAGCACTAGGGTTTCTGAGAGATCCCGCTGATCCGCGCCGCGGCGATTCAGTCGATCGAGCAGCAGCCGCTCGGTATCTCGAGCGTTCTTTACTTGTTGATCAATTTCCGGAGCTATCAGTGCTATCAATAACTGACCTGCTTGAACAGGATCGCCTTGTTGAACAAGCACCCTTTCAATCTGCGCGGGACGGGGGGCGAACGTTGGCATTTGCTGGGTGGCAGTCAGTACGGCCGGTATACGAACCGTATAAGGAAAGGGCACCAACAGTACCGCTAAGAGTACTAGCAGGACTGATGTAGTGATTCGGACACGGTTACCAGCCTCGTGGCGACGTTCAAGCCACACCTTAATTTCTCGCCAAATGGGCATGGCAATAAACCATATGATTTCTACTCCAAACAAAAACACCCCGAGCAATTTGAAGAAGTAGTGGTAGACCAGTAATGCAATGCCCAGGAACAAAAAGAAGCGGTAAATCCATGTGGCAAACGCGAAGCCAATAAGAAACGACCGGATGCGACCATAGAGAGGCTCGGGGGGATCGTCGCAGTAGCCGAAGAGCACCTCACGCATCCACCAGCGCGCCATTGCGAATGAGCGATCTTGCAACCCTGGAAAACCAATCAAGTCGCTGAAAAGGTAATACCCGTCGAAACGCATAAGTGGGTTGAGATTGACCGCAAGACTTAGCACCCAGCCGGTTGTTGCTAGTGCAAAGGCCGCGTGGCGCATGACACCATCGGGAAGGAATACCCACGCGAAGGTGGCCACTACAGCAACCAATAACTCGACCACCATGCCAGCAATGTCAATCAGAACGCGCTGTCGGCGTAGTGGTAACCGCCAGGCATCTGTGGTGTCGGTATAAAGAATGGGAGTCATCACGACGAATGCCACGCCCATGGTGCTCACCCGCGACCCCATACGAACGGCTGTATAACCGTGCCCAAGCTCATGAAGCGTCTTCACCAGCGCAAGACTCAAACCAAACGTAAGTACCCCGGCTACGGAAAACATATCTGGGAAAGTGTGTAAAAAAGCGTCCCATTGGCGGGATACCAAGTACAAGCTAAACAGTCCCAATATCGCAACAGCTATCCAGAAGAACGGCTGAAAAAAAATCGTAAGGAGAGGCAAGGTGCGGCGAAGGAAGGCATCTGGCCTGACTAGAGGAATTTTGAAAAACAGATAACCGTGTAGCAATCGGCTGCCGGGAGAGCGTTTGCCCGATGTAGCTAGTTGTCGCACTCGCGTAAAAGTCTGTTGGGGTACCGGACGCACAAGCTCATTACGTTGAAGAAATTCTATAAGTGTTGCGATTTGCTGATCATCCGGCCCGTGCCCGCTCACGCGAGCCACAGCAATACGCATAGCTCCCACGGTGCCAGCGCGCCATTGCGATAGCATCTGCATCGCATCGCGGTCGATAGTAAAAAAACGATGTGCCAGCGGGTCGTGGATTCTCCAGAGGCTATCTTGCTGGTAATTACTTCCACTTGCGCCCCCTTCAATCAAGCGCAAATCCTGACGCATTTCAGGCAGAGGCAGCGTATCGAACTCTATTGTTTCCGGCTGCGCAGCACTGGGTGGGGTTGAGGTATGCATGGCCCTAAATTCCAGTCCATTGACGCATAGCTGTAATTGGGCGGCGTAGTAGGTAATACCACAACGACACCGATTCACCATAAATCCTTGCGGTGCCTCGCAGGCCTAGCCGTTCAGGCGCGACGGCAGGATCCGTGATGTGTGCCGTTACCGTAAAGCTGGAAACGCCAGCTGCATCGGTTTCAGCCTTATAAGCGGCACGCACCACGCGCGCTTCGAGCGAATCCAATGGTGCCGCATCCAAGAACACCTTCACTCGTGCGCCCGCTTGCAGGTTAACGGCGTCAGAAACCGGCACCTTAATTTGGTACTCAACATTCTGCGGATCGGCCACGCGCATTATCGCTTCACCTGCCGCCACCGGACGCCCCACCCAGTCACGCGGGTCTCCGTACAATGCTACGCCCGCCTGCGTGGCATGCAGAATAGTTTTTTCCAACATCGCTTTTGCGTAGTTGCGCTCCGCAATGGCTACGCCTTCTTCGCTCTTGGCGACAGCCATTTCGCGTTTTGCCGAAATATCCTCCACTGAAGCCTGCTGCAGACGCAGCATCTTGGCACGGGCCACCTCCAGTTTTTGCGACGCTACTTCGAAGTCGCTACGTAGCTGAGTGTCTACCAGTTGAATGAGAGGAGTACCCTTGCTGACTTGCGCTCCCGGTAATATCAGGATTCGTTCTACTACACCTGGCATCGGCGCTGCCATTACCAATGGACTTTGCGGGGATACTTCAACCGGCGCAAGGGTGGTCAAAGGGACATGGATAAATGTAGATACAACCGTAAGGGCGATCAGCGCGATGTAGAGCTTGGTCTGATGCCGACGCAAAACTGTAGGCGGTTTACCACGACCTTCGATGGCGCTTAAGCCATGTGCGTAGGCACCAGCCAAACGCAAAGCGAGCGTTTGATGGGATTCTTCCCATTGAGTATTACGCGCAAGAAGCCAGCCAGCCTTCACCAATTGATCAGCATCCACAAGGGGCACCCACATCAAGTGACGCAAGGCGGCCTCGTCAGTGCAAGGATCTTGCGGATCAGCGTACGCAGGAAGATCGAAAACGTAGACACCGCTTTCGACGCCATGTAGCCGCCAAATGGTATCTACAATATGTTCATACCATCGTGTCATGGGTGAATCACGGTTGACGTTTGTCAGCCCAGACACCGCCACGGTTTTCCACCGGATTTTTAATTCACGACTGGTCGCGGAGAGTGTAAATCGAAGGGAGGTAGATGAAGACTTGGCTTCCAATACCAATGCCTGACCGAAAGGCAGCAATGCAATAGGTTCATTGGCCAAATGGTGCCAGAGAGCCTCGTTCGTCGCGCAACGGCGTAGCTCTCCTTCAATTCGAATCAGATCGGTGCTTGTAGTACTAATGGAGCTACGCGCCGCGCTGCCAGAACTTGAGCGGGCGTCAGCTCCCGCCGCAGTTGTATCCAGGCGGCGCGCCTTGAATGCTGAGGTTCCCGACCGCTGAACACGTTCTGATACGTTATCGGTCGACGACGACTCGGATTCATTTGAAGGTGGAGCTACGGGTGGCACCATGATTCGGTTACCTCTGTATACATCGCAAAAAAATTGAAAAGACTGTTAAAACGAGATCTGTCTACAAGAGCACAGGACACCGATGGTTTTAACCTTTCAATTTTTAGTGAAGCCCGCGTCTACGGTACCGTGACCGATTTCCAGTGCCGCGGACGGCATACAGCCTACTGAAATATTGCATTCAGACGCATTCCCTTTCAGAGCCTCGTGTGCTGATTGGTTTCGAAGTGTGGGATCAGCGGTTTTGCCAGAATCTGCAGGGTCGTTCTGCTTTTTGTCATTGAGCAACGCACTGCCACTCATTCCGGGAAGCACGCCATCAGGAAAAGTAACCACATCGGCGATAATTTTTATTGTCTGACTCACTGCATCCACAGCTCCCGAAATGCGCGTGACGGTTGCTTGGAGCGTGTCTCCGGTTTCGTCCACGACAAAGTGTATGGCCGAACCTCGCTTCAACCACGGGAGCCATTTCGAAGGCACAACCATATGCAATTCAAGCGGGCCGTCTTTGACGATTTTGAGCAGTTTTTCATTGGGTGGTGGTGTTTCGTCTACACGAACCATCGTCTCGACCACGCTGCCGGAAAAGGGCGCCAATACTTTGCAGCCAGTCATGCGTTCGCGAATAACATCAGCCTGGGCTTGACGCTCTTGATGCTTCAGACGGGCAACGTCGGCGTCAGCGCGCCCCGTTGCGTCCATTGTCAGCAACTCACTTTGGACTTGGGCGTTTCGTGCTTCCATTGCAGCATCCGCACGCGCCGCCCGTAATTCGGCATTGAGCCGACCGCAATCAAAGGCGACCAATATTTGCCCTTCTGTGAAGTGGTCACCCTCACGAAAGGCCATTTGCTGGATTCGCTCCGATACTGAAGACGACAACACGACCTCGCGTTCCGCGCGTAAAACACCACGTGCTGCATTTTCCGTAGAAGAAGCGGTATTGCCCCATGTTGAAGATCCTGATATCAGCAATGCTGCAACGAGCGCTGCAGAGCAGACGGTATGAATGGGCGAACGTCGAGAATCATTCATGGGTCATGCTCAAAAGTTTGCCGTCACTGTTAGAGTCTTCTTGCGCCTCTATCATCGCGACAGCATCCCGACGCTTGGCCCACATGACTCGCAGCTTTTCTGCCAGAACAGTGACCGGCTCGGCGGTACTCATACCTGATTCGATAGGATCTATGCCCAATGAGGCAAAAACGTTGGCGTATGCGTTTTGCAAGTCGGCCAGAGCCATGTCGTAGCGCATTTGGGATATCAAAGTATTCATTTGCTCGCGAATCAAGGTCTGTCGGCTAAGCTTCTCTACCTTGAACCCCGCGTCTATCTGGTGCTCTATTCGAGCCTGTACTTCATTGTATCGCTGAGTTGTCGTAAGCTCCTGGAGCCGCATTGTATACCGAGCACGGCTAACTTCTACCTGCAATGCTACTGCCGTCGTCAGCGCCAGCTGTCTCTGGTCAAGCAATTGGCCCTGTGCCTTTACCTTTTCTTTTTCGGCAGGAAGACGAAACACATTCATAAGATTCCAGCTGGTTTGAGCCCCCCATCCGACCCAGTTTTCGTTATACAGATAGCTATTGCTGCTTGCGTTCATGCCCCCAAAAATTCGTAGGCTAGGAAGCATCCGTAAGTATGCGGCTGTATTTTCCTTGTCGTTACTACGTAGTTGATAAGCGACTTCACGTAGTTCAGGTCGGTTCTCAATCGCGATGCGTAACCACGCCACCTCGTCTCCAGCATCTATGCCTGGTAATTCCAGGGGTTTCCAAGCAAGTGAGGGTGATGGCAGGGCGACTGTGTATCGCATACTCGGGGGCAGATTCATCAATGCGGCTAACTGGCGTTTGGCGACACTAAGCTCACGCCCTAAGGCTTGCACATCACGACGGATACCTAGTAATTCACGTTCGTAACTCAGGGGAGTCAGCGGGGCTGTGAGGCCTTGTTCCTCTTGCCGCTGCGCTTGCTCCAATGCCGTCTTGGTACTGCGTTCCAACTCATAGACGCGATCAAGCATCCGCTCAGCGCTTGCGGCTCGCCAATAAGCAGTACGCACATCCTCGATTAGCCTATTGATCACTTTGCGTCTACGTTCATCCGCAATGCTGACCTCGTCCGCGGCTTGCTGAGCGCGGACATACGCTAAGCCGAAATCCAAGACATCCCAACTCAGGGTCAAATCTCCGGAAACGACGTTTTTTTCTGACGAAGTCGAGGGCTCCAACGATGTCTGGCCTGTCAGCAGAGACTGACTGGTGCCCCCGGAATCATTGTTGCGTCCCGAATAATCTACTGTAGCGACGAATTTGGGCAGCATATTGTAATGAGCAAGATTTAGTTCTTTTTGACTCAAAGCCAAACTCATCATTTCAACACGAGCATCTAGATTGTATTTGATGGCGCGTGCCATCGCTTCGTACAAATCGATCGGCTTACTTATGGGCTCTTGACCCGCAGTAGCGCGAGCCAGAAGATCAACTGCACGAGCCTGGTTTTCGTAAGATTCAAAAGAACTCGGCTGAACAGCGCAGCCCGTCAAAACAATTGTCAACATTACGCTCGCCAAGGATGGCGCAAATTGCCAATTCAGAAGGGTGGAGGATTGTGCTTCAAGATGATAGGGAAGAGGTTTCATTACCACCACTCCTGTTCGCTCTATTCGAGACCCTGATTGGCCCGAATTCACGCACCATTTTACAGCAATAGATATTTTATTGACGTGCGAAGCCAGTTGCGACGCAAGTGAATCTATTTGACTGTTTTTTAACGATTTTTTAGCATCTAGTTTCATTGGTGAAGTTCAATTTATTTTTGTTACTAAAAACCCTAGCAGATGTTTTCAAATAATGCTCGGGCTTTTTTTAGCATTTGACCATCGGTGGCATGGTGGCCCTTTTATATACAGAAAGTATTAGTTGATTAGTTGGGCGGTAAAGCCGTTTCGACAAGACGCTCATGACGAAAAAAAGTTCAAATATATATATGGGCAAACAAAATTTTGAATCGTTGGAAATTTTCGCTAGGCCAAGCTAGCCTTTTTGAATGTTTTTGTTTTCGAATAGGTTGAAATCTGCGCTGGACAACGAGTAGGGAAGGGTAACGTTTGAAAGAGACAAATAATTCCAAGGTGCGTCGTGGTAATTCAAAGCCTGCGAGGATATATTCCTGGCTCACTTACACCCTACCGATATGTATCTTTACGGCCGGCATGGGGGTGTCCTTATTGATTGGAACGTTGGACGTTGCTGAAAGAAAAAATATTGCGGCGGGTAAAGTCATCGCTGCAGTTGCTGTACTGCGAGCGAAACTTGAGGGGAGGATAAGGTCGACGTTTGATGTGACCGAAGGGGTTGCCCAACTGATACAAGTCGATGGAGCTATGTCGGCTGATCATTTTTTTGGTATGTCGAAACAAGCGCTTGAAGCGAAACCTTTAATTCGCCGCATACTGTTTGCACCCAACGACGTCGTCCAGTTAGTCTATCCCGTTGCGGGTAATGAAGGGGTGTTGGGGATGAACATTCAAAAAATACAAATTTATAGAGAGGCAGTGTTAAGAGCTCGCGATGCCAAAGAGGCGATTTTGGCTGGGCCGGTTGAGTTGTCTTTAAAAAGGGGCGTCGGGTTTATATATAGAAGGCCCGTATTTCTAAACGCGGGGGAAGTTAGGGGGGGATATTGGGGCAGCATTTCAGTTGTTGCTGATATGCAGCATCTTTTAGTGCCAGTGTCTCAGAAGGAGGCTTCTGGCCTTCAAATTGCCGTGCGTGGAACTGACGGCCTAGGTTTTGATGGGGGAATGATTATAGGTGACCCTTTGTTATTTGAAGAACATCCAATTACCAGTGTTATTGATATCCCCGGTGGAACGTGGCAGCTAGGAGCGCTGCCCGTCAATGGATGGCCGTCCGATTCGATACTCGGTTCTATTCTCTTTCAAGGTTCAGTATTATGCACCGTTCTACTTACTATTTTTTCCGCACGGTTATGTAAAAGCCAGATTGTTATCCGCTTGCGCCACGCCGAACTTTCAAAGGAAGTTGAAGTTCGACGTGCGGCTGAGAGTTCCTTAAAGCAAAGTGAGAAGCGTTTTCGCTCCTTATTTGAGCGATCGCCGGATCCCACTCTAATCCTGGGGGAAGGTGGGTTTTGCACCCAAGCAAACGCCTCCGCTAGGGAAGTATTTGGTTATGACGATATGGAAATTTTTTCCACAATAAAGGCGAAGGATATTTCCCCTCCGTTCCAAAGTGATGGCCAATCAACGGAAGTCAAAGCTCGATTGATGCTACAAGTGGCGATAAAAACAGGGGTTCATCGTTTCGAGTGGTTACATAAACGTGCAGATGGAAGTATATTTCCAGCCGAGATTACATTATGCACTATGACTCTTGCTGAAAAACCTGCCTTGTACGCGGTTGTTCGCGACATTACAGCAAGGAAAGAAGCCGAGCATTCATTGTCGATCCAACAGGACTTGTTGCAAAATATCGTGGAAAACGCACCTTCCCTGATTTATATATATGACACAGAGGGCAGGCTTCAACTGTGCAATCGCTTGTTCGAGCAAGCTGCAGGATTTAAATTTGAAGAAATGAAAGGAAAGCAGCGAGATGATTTTTTGTCCATCGAAGAGACGAAAACCTTAAATAAAAACGATAAAAAGGTTTTGGCGGCTAAAGGAATTGTACGATTCGAAGATCGCTTGAAACGTGACGGCCAAGTTCGAGTATATTTGACAACAAAATGCGTTCTACGTGCCAAGGATGGAAAGCCAACCGGGATATTGGGCATTTCTACTGATATCACCGAAACCAAGCAAAAAGCGGAACAGCTTCGCCTCGCTGGTGTGGTAATAAGCCACACAGCCGATGGCGTTGTAATCACTAATTCTAGGGGGCACATTTTATCCATCAATGCGGCTTATGAAAAAATTACCGGCTATAGCCTGGAAGATTCCATAGGCCATAAGCCAAGCATGCTTATTTCTGAAAACCAAGACAGAGTTTTCTATCAGAATATACTGAAAAACCTAAAGAATGGTGGGTTTTGGAGGGGGGAGCTGTGGAACAGGAGAAGGGATGGAGCCCTTTACCCGATGTGGATGACGATTAATACGGTACACAATGAAGAGGGGAAAATCACAAATTATGTCGGTGTGTTTTCGGATGTTTCGGCGATCAATCAGTCTCTCGCTGAGCTAGAACAGATGTCACATTTTGATCCTGTTACAGCGTTGCCTAATAGGACGCTTTTTCATGAGCGACTTCAGCATTCACTTGAACTCTCTAAAAATACCCAATTAACGATAGCGGTGATGGTATTAGATTTGGACGGATTTAAAACAGTCAACGATAGTCTTGGTCACTCCATTGGCGATCTACTTTTGAAACAAGCGTCATCGCGTTTCTTGTCATGTGTACGATCCGGTGACACAGTTTCTCGTATAGGGGGCGACGAGTTTGCATTGATCTTGAATGATCTTAGAGATCCTGCTGACGCAATTATTGTATCGGAAAAACTTTTATCTTCCTTCAAAAAGCCATTTAGTCTTCAAGGTGCGAATATTTTACTCACTGCCAGTATAGGCATATCGGTTTCACCGCAGGATTCTGAAACACCTGAACAGTTGCTGAAACAGGCGGATTCAGCGATGTATGGGGCCAAGGAAAGCGGACGTAACAATTATCGTTTTTATCAGCCTGAAATGACGCAGCGAGCACAACAACGACTAGATAGTGAATATGCCTTGCGACGCGCAGTACAAAATAAAGAATTTGAAATTTGGTATCAACCAAAGATAAATCTTTCGACTCACACGCTTGTGGGTGCTGAAGCACTCATCCGGTGGCGCGATCCAGTTCGAGGACTGGTTCCACCAACGGATTTTATTCCTTTAGCAGAACAAACTGGACTTATTACTGATATTGGCGAATTTGCTATTGAAACGGTCTGTAAGGATATCAGGCGCTGGACGGATCACCAGCTGAATTATGGAGTTGTCGCCGTGAACGTGGCTTCATTGCAAATTGAGCGTAGCGATTTGCTAGAGGTAATTAAAGGTTTTCTTGAAGCGTATGTGTTGCCTGCCAAATCGTTAGAAATTGAAGTAACAGAAAGTTTGATGATGGCAAATCCGGAACACACCAAAATTGTTCTAAGACAGCTACAGCGCCTCGGCATAACCACTGCCATAGACGATTTCGGTACCGGCTATTCTTCGCTCGCATACTTAAAAATGCTGCCTATTAATAGTTTAAAAATTGATCGTGCATTTGTTTCCGGTTTACCTCATGATTCCGTTGACAGGGCAATTGTCAAAACGATCGTTGACTTGGGTCATGCTCTAGGATTCAAGGTCGTTGCAGAGGGGGTTGAAACTGAAGAGCAACATTCCTTTCTAAAAGATTCAGGGTGTGACGTCGGACAAGGATATTTTTACGGCCGACCCATGCATATCGTGGCCTTTGAGTCTTGTCTCGATAGATTAAGTAAGAATTTTTACACGATATAGTCACCTATTTTTGTGTTGGTATTAGTAATTTGCTTATGAAATAAATAGTTGACCGAGCAGGGTTGGCAAGCAATTTGAACGATGACTATAGTGACTATATCAGCCAGTTCGCGGTAGTAGGTGCTGATCGTAAGACGATCAGGAATCGCTTGCCTCACTCGAATGAATAGCTTCTACGAGTATCAAAAATTGTTTGACGGAGCCGCAGTTTGCATGAACTTACTGACTACACGACTATCGCGCTGGGACGGGACGGGTTTCGGGAGTCACAAATGCCTCTTTTGCAATTGCGTCTACCGCGCCTTCGACCTGATCACCGAGATGCTCGAGCAATAGGGGTTTGAACAAGTCGATTTCTCCTGCGTGAACTGGGGGCGGCACATTGACCCAAGAGTTCGCTCGACGTCTCCCAGGCATGTTGTGACAGCTTATCCTCGCAGCGACGTCCGCCGGCCATTATTCCCCGCTTGGATGAAAGACCGCCTGATGCGACGCAGTTTCCGCTGCTAAGGTGGACTTGCAATCATAAACTGGGAAACCGGCCCCCGCTGAACCGAAGTTTATATAGAAGGGTGGCTATTATTCATATATTCAAGAGGTGGAGAAGTAGCCGCGTCTGATCTTGCCTTTCACCTAGGCGTCGCTCATGATTACCCTTCATTGGAATGATAGGTTCGATGGATAAGCAACTCGCAGGCCTATTTTTTCTGGTGACCCCAGGATGGGTGATAATTGTCTTGTCTGTCATGTATTGAATGTCGCGTTGAGGGTCACAACAGTGGATGTAGTAGCACTAAGTAACAAATGAAGCGGGAGGCAGATCGGCTGCTCGGGCAGATTGTGCGTGCAGATTCGATGATTGTTGCGGTTAAGGTCGGGGCAGAGCGGATGGTTCATATTGAACATGGAGTTCGCCGGTGGGCTCAGAGCAGGTGTCGCCGAAAGGCTCTACAACACTTTTGATGATGAACTTGTGGAGCGGCAGAAAGTGCGGACATCTATCTAGAATGGCCCACCGCTTTGATAGAGTCGGCCAACCCGACACGTTCGGGTTTGGTTAGGCACATACCGATGTAATTCCCATCAATACCATTCGTCTAAGCAGCTCATTGCCCGTCATGTCAAGTGGTTTACCTTATCAGCGATACGCTGCCAGCGCGTAATGAACTGGCTTGGAATCAAATTTCGGGATTGTTTTTTTCAAGCAATGCAACGCTGTAATCGTAACCTGATATTTGCGGTACCGGCTTTTCCAAGCGTGCACGTACCAACCAAGCTCGCGTATTTGAGATATCAAATCCATTTTTTATCGAATAAAGCCGCTTTGCAAGATCGGTTGATATTCGGAAGTTACCGCATCCACCACTGCAGTACATTTCGACCCATTTTGTTGATTTTACTTGAATGTTTGCATCAGAATTGCAGATTAGGCATTTCATGCTAGATCTCCATGACGGCTTGCGTAGTGTAGTTGGCAAAAAAGGAGGAGGTCAGCAAAGTGGGAATAAAAAAGCGCGGCTTATGCCTTTATTGATATCAGCCTGTGTAGCGCCCCAGCACTACCATTTGCTCTGTGTTGCATCCAGTAGAAGTTTTGTAGTAGTGGAGTCTATCGAGAGCACAGCTTCGGGTAAATAAGGGTGGAAAACCTAGGTAGCTTAAAATGTTTCCTCCGTAAAATTAGTTGCATATCGCAATCCGCGTTGCTGTGCACCGACTATTTATTTCCAGTTTGCCATTGATTAGCTCTTGTTCCGCCACTGCAAGGGACGCTTCAATGGGAATCGATCATGTTGCGAACTTTGGCTAGCAACTCACTTATCTGGAATGGTTTAGTAAGCATCTCCATTCCGGCGCCGAGGAACGCTTGACGATTGGTCGCCGTTTCAGCATATCCAGTCATGAAAAGTATGGGTAAACGTGGACGCCAGCCGCGCGCCAGATCCGCCAAGTCGCGTCCGCTCATGTCAGGTAAGCCAACGTCCGTGAGCAGCAAATCGATTGTGGAATCGCTTTCTAGTTGATCCAGAGCCGTTTTGATATCCGGGGCAAGAGCGCAGCGATAACCGGCGTCCTGGAGTACTTCGGCGACAAACATCCGCACCGAAGGCATGTCTTCGACGATAAGTACGTGTTCACCAGCCCCTTGCGGATCGACAATTGGCGCAACATTGTCGACGTGCTTAGGTTCACAGGTGGCTGGCAACATGATCGTCACTTCGGTGCCACGTCGAGCGACGCTGCGGATGTGAGCACCACCACCTGACTGTCGGGCGAAACCGTAAATCATTGATAAGCCGAGGCCGGTACCTTGACCGAGCGGTTTGGTGGTGAAGAATGGGTCGAAAACTTTGTCGATCACACTGTGTTCAATGCCGGTGCCGTCATCCCGAACCGACAGTGCCACATATTCCCCGTCCTTTAAATTCGGATCACCATGGGTAGACGCGGCGTACGTATGAATCCAGATATTGCCACCCTCGGGCAACGCGTCTCGGGCGTTGATTACCAGATTGAGCACCGCACTTTCCAGCTGCACCGGGTCGACCAACGCGATTGCTGTTTTATTTGTTAGTTCCAGTTTAAGGCTGATGCGTTCGCCAATAGTGCGTGTCAGTAAATCTTCCAGCGAGCGCACATGCTCGTTGACATCTACCGGACGCGTGTCGAGCGGCTGTTGGCGTGAAAAGGCCAGCAAGCGGTGGGTTAAGGCAGCGGCGCTCATGGCAGAGCTCAGGGCCGCTTTTGCATAATACTGAATCTTTTCCGGTCGCCCATCAGCGACGCGCCTCTCGATTAATTCGAGGCTTGTTATGATCCCGGTCAACAGGTTGTTGAAATCGTGGGCTATTCCGCCGGTGAGCTTACCGAGCGCGTCCATTTTGTGCATTTGGAGTAATTGGGATTCGGCGCGCACGCGCTCGGCGACTTCCTTGGCCAGTTGCGTGGTGGTGTCGTCCAGTCGTGCCAAATTAAAGCGTTACCACGACATGATCGAAAACCGTTGCGGTGCCATCGCATATCTTCCATCAGCATCACCGGTTTGGCGAAGGGTTTCAGGGCAAAGGTTTCGGCGCCTGCAACACCGACACGTTCGGCTTCTTCACCATGGCCCAGGCCGTCGATGATCAGCGCGCTGATGTTGCCGTCTTCATAGGCCAGGTGCCAGACATCGCCGCACGCAGGATCGTCGTGCAGTGAATGCTGGCTGACCCCAAAACGAATGTCCGTTGCACGATCTGCGCGCGGATGCACCACGCCACGGGCATCGGCGTAGACACCAAAGACTTCGGTCGGGCGCGAAATCGAGCCGAGGCCAGTGCCTTGGGGGCTACCAGTCGAGAAACCATCGGCCAGACAAGCCTCCAGATCAAAACCGTGGGGGCGGTCAACGGCGAGCATTTCGGTGCCAAAGCTATTTGGGCGCGGCAACACCCGAAGGCGCATTTCACCGTGGCTGGCGTGCTTGAGTATGTTACTGGCAAGCTCTTTTGACACCAGCGCCCACGCCTCCGCCATCACCATCAAAACCATGAAATTCTGCGAGTTGCTGCGAGGAGCGTTGGGGATAACCCATCTGACTGCAATCCTGAATGGGCAAGACGTTTATCGACTCAGCAGTACTCATGTCCATCGGGTGATCGTTATTCGAGTGCCTTTGCCAGGCTCGGTGTCCAGTTCGAACTCTTCGACTAGCCGTTTTGCGCCAGTCAGACCCAGACCCATTCCGCTGCCGGATGTCCAGCCGTCGGTCATCGCCAGTTTGATATCGGCGATGCCTGGGCCTTCATCGCGAAACGTCAGACGCAGACCGACCTTGTGATCCTCATCGAGTATTTGCCAGTCCATGTCGCCGCCACCGCCGTACACCATGGTGTTGCGCACCAGCTCGCTGACGGCCGTGACCATTTTTGTCAGGTCGATCAGGCGCATGCCGCAGTCGGTGGCGAGCTTGCGCGCGGTCTGACGCGCGAGTACCACGTCTTGCTCGATATGGATCGGTTGAGTACCGCTACTGCGCACGGTCATTCTTGCAAAACTCGTACCTGCAACAGTTTCATTCCGCGCTCGACGTTCAAAGCGGTACTGACGCCTGGCAAGGTCATGCCGAGTTCAACCAGGGTAATCGCGACCGCTGGCTGCATGCCGACCAGCACGGTTTCGGCGTCCATGATTTTCGACAGCCCGGAAATCGTGCCGATCATCCGGCCAATGAACGAGTCGACCATGTCCAGTGCCGAGATGTCGATTAACACCCCGCGCGCCGAGGTTTTGCTGATGCGCTCGGACAAATCGTCCTGCAGGGTGAGAGCGAGCTGGTCGTGCATGTCGACCTGAATCGTCACCAGCAGAAAGTCGCCCATCTGAAGAATCGGTATACGTTCCATGCTTAAGCCGTCTTAACGAAGGTGGTACCCAAACGGGTCAGTGCCAGCTTCAGCGCATCGGCCAGATTGGCTTTGGTCACCACGCCTTGCAGGTCGAGGCCAAGGTGGACGATGGTTTGCGCGATTTGCGGGCGTACGCCGCTGATGATGCAGTCGGCACCCATCAGGCGGATCGCGGTCACGGTTTTCAGCAGGTGTTGGGCAACCAGGGTGTCGACGGTTGGCACGCCGGTGATGTCGATGATGGCGATTTCCGAGCCGGTATCAACAATGCGTTGCAGCAGCGATTCCATCACCACTTGGGTGCGTTGCGAATCGAGCGTGCCAATCATCGGCAGCGCCAGTATCCCGTCCCACAGTTTCACCACCGGGGTCGACAGCTCCAGCAGTTCTTCTTGCTGACGCTTGATCACCGCTTCACGAGATTTCTGGAACGTGCGGATGGTGTGCATGCCGAAGGCGTCGAGCAACTCGGAAATTTCCCAGAGTTGTTCGGCGAGCAGCGCCGGTTGTTCTTTGTAGTGAGCTTGCAGCAGGTTAAACAGCGGGCCTTTGAGGGAGAAAATGAAGCTGGCGGTTTGCTGCGAATCTTGGCCGAGCAGGGCGCGGCTGTGCGACAGCTTTTCGAGGAACTGGCGGGTGGCTTCCCAACCCGGCGTGTTGACGTTGGTGCCGTTGTCGTTCTCGAGGCCGCTGACCACCAGTTGCAGAAATTCGGAGGTTTGTTGCTGCAGGTCGTGTTCTTTCAGATTGCGCGCGGAACCGCTGGCTTGCAGGCCGTTGATCCATTCGCTCAGCAGTTGCGTTTGCTTGTTTTTCATCGCATCGAGTGTGCTGTTCTGCAGTGCTGCCATGTGCCTATTGCTCCGTAGCTAAATGGGGGGCCGAGCGATCGGGGTGTGGAAAATGACATCGGCATTCAAATTTTTTTTAGTAAGGCGAGACTTTACATGTTCACCTTGCTCCTAGCTTTTGATTTTTCAAGCATCAGTTCAACCAGCATTAATACTCGGGCATTGCGGTGCAAGCATTTCGTCGAAGGTTTCTCGCCTTCGAGATGAGGCTAGATTGCTGTGTTTATATACAGTGCCTCGCAGCGAGCTCTTACTCATGAATTTCGAAATGGCTAAATCGATCAGGCTGCAGCAATGGCACACAACCATTGCTGATAATGACTTTCGAATGCAAAACCCCGAGGGTCATCGGGAAACCCTCCTTGAAATGGCAGCGACACTGCTGAGGGAAGGACTGATAAATCCGCTCGAGCAATTCGACTTGAAGGAAATGGCTGATGCCGCTTATTGGCATATGGTGGAAGAGCTTCAGCATTCTCCAGACCACTACCGAGGTGCGTCGACTTACAACGTCGTACAGCTCGACAACGGAAAATTGCTGGGAACAATTAGACGTTCAATTTTTAATTATGCAAGTGATGCGCCGAGAGGGGCGTCATTTTCGTACGACGGTAAGGTCTACACCGACTCGGAAGGTGCTCGTCTGACTATGTGTCTTACTCAAAAAATCGGAACGATCACCGGGCTGATTTTGCAATTGTCAGGTAGAAAATACCGATTGATTGAAACTGAGCGGATGATCGAAGGGGTGACGCACCATCCTCTGTCTGACGGTGATACATACCGACTCTTTATAGATGTCGCCCAAATCGCTCAGGAAGCTCGTGATTTACGAGTTTTTCAAAGAGTTCGACCTCACATTCAATCAGCAGTCTTCTGCATTTGTCCCACCTGCCTCGATAGATTTGGCGATCGCGATGATTGTCAAAATTGCGCCGGCAAAGGTTTCGTGACGCGGACTTTCCCCCCGGTTCAGCGTTGAAAGCGTGTTGCACTGACGCTCTCACAGGATTTGAGTTGAAGAATTTTAGCCAATCTGCGCATAACTTTTTGAAGCACGACGCTTTGGATTGGGGAGAAGGTAGACGTTTGAGTGATTCAGGCTAACCAGCTGCGTTTTTGTACGTAGTGAATAGAGCGGGATAACAGACATATAGCCGATACGTGCCATAAACCTGAGAGATTGTGGCGGACAATGAATGCATGGGCATTTCTAGCTGTGAACATAAAAATTGACGAAGCGAAATGCTCTGCTTAGCTAAAGCGAACATGGCTTATAGAAGGCCAGCCATTATGTTCAACAGACGCAGAGGACAGCAACATGCCTGATGACCTAAGCAAAACCGGAAAATCGGATCGCGACAAGATTAACGTTAATCAGCCGCACGAGCTGCGAGATTGGGCGAAAAAATTCGGTGTAACTGAACAGCAGCTCAAAGACGCAGTAAACCAGGTAGGAGTGCAAGCTGAGGACGTTAAAAAGCATTTAGGGAAATGAGAACGACGCGCCTGCGGCAGGAGTCAAGGGTACCCACAGACGGGGGCTGTCTCAGAAACGGGTCACATTCCGTTCGAGTCGGACATTCAGGGCTCATGGGGCGAGGTGAATGTCGGGGTGGATTATCAGGCGGATCGGCGCACGACGTTTACCGCTTCGGCGGGGTATCGCCAGGGGGGCCATGGCGACAGTCAGGCTACGACGCCATGCTTGGGTTCAAAATCAACTTTTGAGAAAGCATACGAGCCGGGCGCCCGTCACACGATGGAATGAGCGGAAATTTAAGCGATTTTTGAATCGTACCGTTGATGGGGCGTCGCCAGATTCGTTTCGGACTCGTTCTGGGTCTCGCAGAAAACCGACCATTATTTTTTGTTTCAGAGAAGGAAAATAGCGCCATCAGGCAGTAAGGAGGGCTTTAACGCTTGCGATGACTACATCAATCTCGAATGGCTTTGAAAAAACGTCTACGAAAAGGTCGGCTCTCTGTCTACCTAGATGAGCCTGAGCGCCGCTCATCAGCATCAAGGGAATTGTTTTAAATTTATCTTGAGCTTTGACCGCTTCAGCAAATTCCAACCCTGTCATCCCGGGCATCATGTAGTCAGTAATAATGAGATCTGGCCGTTCTCTTTCGAGGATTTCAAGAGCTCTCAAAGCACTCCCGGCCGTAACCGTTAGGAACCCCTCATCCTCCAAAGCGAAGCTCAAGATGTCGGCGATGAGATACTCGTCGTCAATTATTAGAATTGTGGTCATTATTTTCTTTCTTCCCAAGTGAACGCCACGCACCGTACGCGTTGGGCATACCCTGGTCGCCGTCTCATTGCCATTCGCATTGTTCAGACCTTTTTCAAGACGATCCCGGTGTCGCTCATTACGATCTCAAGTCGGGAAGGGTCGTAAGCGCAGTCTCTAATCTTGAGAATCGAGAGCTGACGTTGAAGTTCAGTCTCATGCTGCCCAAATTGGATCAACAGAAGGTTATCCATGACCCCGGAAAGCTCCGGCGCAGAGCCAACCGACTGATCGTTCAGCAGTCGTTGAATTTCCCATGCAGCAATAACGGTTACTCCTCGCGCACGCAGTTCTGCCATAAGCGCAGAAAAAATTCCGTGCACTCGACTCTGGTCATAGGCGACCCTTGCCATGGCTACTAAATCATCGATGAAAACGCGCTTAATATGCTTTCGCTCAACGATCTCAAGAAGCTCATAAGCCAGACGGTCAATCAGGCCTGTTGATGCGGGGTTCCATACGAGGTGTAAGGCTCCAGTTTTTTCCAAAGCTTGGAAGCTAAAACCAAGCGCTTGTGCCTTGAAGCGCATTCTTTGAGGTGATTCGTGAAATCCGAAGAAAAGACCAGGGTGCTCAGGCGTGCACCCAGTTAGAAATTGCGCGCCGAACGAAGTCTTGCCTGCGCCGGACGGGCCCATGATCAAGGTGACAGACGACGACAACAAACCACCGCCAATCTGCGCATCAAGTGTCGAAATGCCGCTACTAACGGTCGTGAAATGATCACTGTCCATGAGCGCGGATCTTGTAAGGACGCTTTCTATCCTTGGATAGATGGAAATTCCATTTTCATTAATCTCGAATTCATGCCCCCCGGAAATCGCTGCACTCCCCCTGGTTTTGCGAAGTCGGATTTTTCTAACGGTCTTCGATTTTATTGACTCTTCACCCATCTCGATGACCCCGTCAACCATCGTATGCTCCGGGCTTCCATCATCAAGTTGTGAACTGGTCAGGAACAGTACGGTGCATCCAGCAAAGGCTGCATGCCCTTGCAGTTCTGAAATGAATTGCTTGGTATCCAGCGGTGATTCTGCCTTCGATCGAGCGTTTAGCAGTCCATCCAATATAAGAAGGCTCGATTTTTGACGGCTAATTTCTCTTCGTAAAAGCTTCACTACCGCGTCCAGGCCATCATTTTCCAAGGTGTCAAAAGCACTGACGAACTGGATGTTCTGATTTACCTGAGCTTTATCGTAGAAGCTCAACGTGGACAAAAACTCAAAAAGTCTGTCATGTGGCTCCGCTAGCAGTGTCGCAAATAAGACGCGACCTTCCTGCGCGATGTGGTTAAAACCAATCTGGTTGGCCAAGATGGTCTTGCCCGAGCCGGGTCGTCCTTGAATGATATAAGACGCACCCGCAATCAACCCCCCCTTCAGCAGGGTATCGAGCCCCTTGATTCCACTTTCAAGGCGTTTAAGCTGATTCAAATCGAATCCCTCTGCTGATGTTCATCAGGTCTAAAGATTAGGCGGGCCTTCCTAGAAAGCGTCTATCACCAGCATCCGCCGCGCTCGGTTATGTCGCAACGTGAGTACTGCATGACTGTCCATACCGTTACCGGACAGCAAGCGTCCTGGAGATTTCGGAGTGCCCCAAGTTTACTTCAACAACCGGGCGTTGCCGATTGCTTTCGGAATCAGCTAGCGAGTATCAGGATCTTATCGCCTAACTGCCCATTATTGGGGGCGGAAATTTGGCGGAGAGAGGATAGGAATGACCGAAATCCAGATTTTTAGGTAAACGATACGGATATTTTGGAGCGCACCCGAGGTCATCCTTATGTGGATAAATCCAGCATAAATACCAATCAGGAGGTGACGCTAATGCTTAGCTATCTATTCATAGGAGCCTCCGATGTAAACTTATCAGCGCGCTTCTACGAAGCTGTCCTTTCGCCACTGGGTTATCAGAACGAGTTAGCGGAGGGACATTTCTGCTTTTCGCTTCCTAGCACCGCTGACAAATGCAATGGCCCCGGAAGCGTACATATCGCCAGTCCCTTGGATGGTCGCCCTGCGTCAGCAGGTAATGGAATGATGCCTGCTTTTCGGACGAAATCTCGCAAACTGGTGGATGAAATCTATGCCGCAGGCATCGCTTGCGGCGGGACGGATGAAGGCAGGCCAGGAATACGTGAAGCTTATACAGATGACTTCTACGTCGCATATTTACGCGACCCCGTCGGAAATAAGATCGCTTTCTTTTGCAAAGGTTGAACTCAGCTGCGCATAAAGCAATCGGTATAAACCGCTAGATTTAGGGGCGTTCAGAGCCAAATGCATGGAGGAAGTCTCTATTTGGTTTGCGAAACCCACATCACAGGCTTTAGCGCAAAAGCGTGTGATTGAAGCTGGCGTGTATGGCTTGGAGATAAGTCAGTGCGTGTGCGGTGTATTCGTTGGATCCAAAATCTGAAGGACATTTCCCTTGCTCCAAGCATCCGCTCCTGGCGCTATGGCCGGAGAAGGAATATCAGCTCGCGCCTTCCTTCGTTCAGCGCTATCGATCCCTAGTCGAAGGTCTCTTTCGGCCACCAGCTTTGGATCGACCTGGCCTTCAGCTGTGAAACCCATCATTAGCTGAGGAACACCTAGTGGGAGGTTTTTATTGAGGTCTGTGTGCCACGTATGCCAGGTTTTTCCGTATGTGTGGATCAGCTTTTGCATCAATGCATGTTCAGCAATCTGCGGAATGCCGGGAGCGACTAATTGCCCCGACTTAACTTCTTGAACGTGACTATGCCATAGCGCTTTCTCAGGTTCGGGCAGAGTAGCAAATAACTGCTCGCTGATGATGTACTCAACCCCCATCAGCTTCGCATCCTTGCGATTGCCGTCATAAATAACGCACTGAATCACTTCCTCATTAAGAATGGCGCAATAATGATGTGCCTCCATCTGAGCATCGATGTGGCCATTGTAGAAATGGAAGCCGTCAAGATAGGCATTCAAGGCGTCCACTGGGGGGCGTGATTGAAGCAGGGCCGCCCCTGCATCTAAGGTTTGAGTGGAAGGGCTTTCAGCGGTGCCCGGCGCCCTCACTTTTGAGTCCGTGTTGTTCCCTGCGCACCCGGAAAGAGCCGTCAATAAAGTGAGTAGCGCTGTGAAATGTAGAGGTCTGAATGCGTTAAGGCCTGTCGCATCATAAACGTAGCGTTCCATAGTATTCTCCATGCTGCCTTTGATATGGCAAAAGCAACCCTACAACGAAAAAGCAGCGAATTTCGGACGTTCCGGAATGCAATGATCCCTCGGCCCGAACAACCGCCGAGGGAGGCGCATTCATTGATTACAGCCTTTTTTTGCCAAGCGAGTTATTTCTACGTTTTAGTGCAAACAGTACGCCACCCAATACAAGTGCGCCGATCGCAATGACTATCGGGGAATGGTTCGTGGGGGCACGCCAGCCACCCTCGATACGACGTTGCTCGTTTGAAGGGGAGTATAAATTTCCCGCAGATGAATGAGCTTGAGGGCGGTGTTGCAAAGCTAAACGAGTAAGCCAGCCAGAAATCTGTGGAAAACCTGGTATCAGGAAATGGGCTATCCGAGCCAACGTCGCGGCTCTGCCAACTGTCACGCTTTGTTTTGGACGTAATGCGCAGCGAACCATGGCAGCTGCGACAAGGCGAGGGTCATACACTGGCGGAGGCGGCTTTAGAGCATGGCCGGTGAAATCTCCACCATCACGAAAGCCTGGGGTATCCATAACGGCTGGATAGATATCGCATACATGTATGTCGGGAGATCGGTGAAGCTCCCCACGAAGAGCTTCACTCAATCCACGGAGACCATATTTACTAGCTGAGTAGGCTGCAGCGTAGGGTTGGGCAACCCAGCTACCTAACGACAACGTGTTGATTAATATGCCGCTTTTCTGCGATTTGAAATACGGCCAAGCTACGTATGCTCCACGCAAATATCCCAGAAGATCTGTTTGCAGTACCTGTTCGTGCGCTTCAAGGGGTGTTTCCTCGAAGCTGCCGACTGCACCCACGCCGGCGTTGTTAATCCATATGTCTATTCTTCCATCGCCATAGGAAGCGGCTTTTTTTGCCAAAGCGCGCATTTGGTCGCTGTTCGTGACATCCGTCGGCACAGCCATTGCCGACGCACCACGTTCCACGCATTCCCCAACTACATCACTTAGCGCTTCATAGTCCCTAGCCGCTAGAACCAGCCTGGCACCTTCAATAGCAAACGCGTGCGCCGCTGCTCGGCCTATCCCACTGGAAGCACCGGTGATGACCACCAACTTATCGTTCAACGTGTTAAACGACTTCTCGGGGGCAATCGCTGCAGACAAACTGGACTCGTCTGCGAACGAATCTTTCTTTGAGTGAAACTCGATTTCGTTCAGTTGCAAACGAGCACCGTCTGCCAGGGTTAACGTCAGGTCTTCTATCGTGCCTGCGAGACTCTCTGGAAAAATAGGATCTCCGTAAATATCAAGTTCATCATAAAAAAAACGCGTGCCCTCTAGCCAGCCGATGGCCGTCATCAACTCTGGGCCGAGGTAGTATTTACCGTCGAGAAAAAATCCAGGGAAGTGTCGAGTACGCTCAAGGCTTTCAACGACGTAGCGTATACCTGGCTTCATACCGCTCGAAGGGTCGATCATGGTTTTATCCTCGGTTTCGCTGGTGTAGCAATAGAGGACTGGCACCACCTAGCGTTCCATCAAAATGACGAGCAGTCCGGTATGATCCGAAGCAAAACCAATCCTATCTTTATAAAATTAATTCTTGCATGATGAGTAGTGGGCTAAAAATTAAACTCCATTGAGAAACTAACGGTTCTCTAGTTATAAGAAAAATGAAACTGACCGTTAAAAAGGACGCCTCTGTTTAACTCCTTGCATCCTGGATTAAATTGGCAGACTCTCTCCGACTTTACTCTCTTCACTGTATAGGTTGATGATAAAATCTTAACGGCTTAACAGAGAACCAAACCCAGTCTTTATCACGCAACATTCCAACCGGTTGACTATCAACGCTAAAAATAAAATTGCTTTCACTACCGTTTGGAAAAGTAAGCTCGATCATAGAAGGGTATGACAAATCAGCTATGTCGGGGGCGTAAATCCCTAGAGAGCCCGGAGCGTTGAAAAGATCAAATGTATTGTTGATGCCACTGTATTCCTGCTTGATACCTTTGTTGTATTGGAAAAGTACCTGATCAAAGGTCATATCTTCTCCTTCTCGAAAATACAAAATAATTATCCCGTACGCCCTTACCATTATCCGCTTCCTGCGTTCATTTATAGCTACAATTACGAATAAAGTTTAACCGAAGTATAGCTGGCGTGAGCGCCCTGAACAATAACCTATAAGTGTGTTGGTTTTATGGGCCGTTATGAAATGGTTTAAGCGCCGCTCCGATTTTGAATGTCATGTCCATTTTTATGCTTGGTAGGGGATCAAACTTTCGTCTTTCTGTAATCCATGCGCGAGTTTGATCAATGTCGAATCTTAAGCCTTGCAAAGTCATGCAGCTTAAGAGAATAGATGATAGCCGACAGCGTCCGCACTCTGGGCAATGGAGATCTTGAAAACAGCCGATTGTCGCGATTTGCGCCCCCTGGTGATCGCAAATTGGGCAGTTCATAAATACTTCATCACATAATCCTTTCTGTCTTGTTAATTCCATTCGAGCCGCAGGCCTGGATATTTGCAATTAATTAATAAATGACGAAATGCCACGCAAGCAGACAAGCATAGATGTATAGCAGTCGATTTATAAACTCGATAGAACGTTTGGCTATTGAAAAAGCGTGTTTTAATTCTATCTCTCGATGCGCAAATCGCTTCAGCGGTATAGCTGTTGTAGGGGAAATTCTGAAAATTAACCACTAGTGGTTCCTTCCCGCGTGATGTGCATTTGATTTCATTGTGTTTAATAGTCGTTAGGTCATCACGTCTTGAAGTGCACTCATCATTTTCTTGGAACTCCCCCACTGATGCTCCGTCCTCTGAGGGAGGGGAAGCTGTTTAATTCGGCACGCCCCGCAACTAACTTTCATTAGGAAGGCGAGGGTACGTCATGAACACAGCAGACAACACAACAGGAAATCAGGGTAGTCAACAGGATCCGCCCGCATCAGAACAAGATTATGAGCACCTCAAGGAGAACGTGTCGGACGTGTTGGGAGGTGCCAGGGAGCAAGCTGATGCTCAGTTTGGGCAATACCGTGACACTGCCGCCGATCAGATCGGAGCGTTTGCTGAAGGAGCAAAATCCTTTGTTTCCGAGCTGGAGGATAAGGATGCCCTTGGGGTTTCGCATTACTTGACGGATGTCGCAGAGTCGATGGCTGGATTAGCGGAAAATTTGCGAGGCAAGAGTGCTGAGCAGCTTCTGCATGACGGTGCGGAATTAGCGCGAAGTAATCCCGCTCTTTTCATTGCGGGCAGCATTGCGCTTGGTTTCGGATTATCCCGATTTCTTAAAGCAGGGGTGTCAACGGCCATTACGCCTACTTCCATTAGTGGAGCAGATACTCCAGCAGCGCGATCTGAACTGGCCTTCGGTGCGAATCGCCCCAACGAAACCTCAATTTCTCCCACCGCCAGCGCAAGTCCGGGCCTCGCGACGGGCAGCACTCCTTCATCCTCAATTCAATCTTCTAATCCAGCGAGCGACGTGCTAGCTCCGTCGTCCGATTCCTCAAGCCAAAAAGGAGAAATGTAATGGACAGAGACAATTCAGACTTGCCCGAAGCCCGACCACTTCCTCATCAGGAAGATGCATCTGTTGTTGGCCTACTGAAGCAGCTGTCTAGGGAAGTGCCTGCTTTATTCACCAAGGAACTGGCATTGGCAAAGGCAGAACTTCAATCCAGCCTCACTACTTTGAAGGCCGGTATCGCGGCGGTGGCGGGAGGGGCCATTGTATTCTTGGCGGGCTTTATAATCCTGCTGTTATCAGCAGTCTATGGACTGAGCCTTTTTATGGCTCCGTGGCTTGCGGCGCTTATCGTCGGTGTCGTTGTAATGATCATCGGCTTCGCGATGCTGCAGTCTGGTAAAAAACAATTCGAGCCCTCTCACTTTAAACCCGACCGAACGCTGGACGCTTTGAACAAAGATCAGGAAGCACTGCGGAGGAAAGTGTCATGAAAAGCGAGCTAGAGATGGAGTCTGAAAAAAGTCCGGAGCAGATTGAGCGGGAAATCGACGCACAACGCGCGAGTATTGGCAACATTGTCGATAAGCTCGAAAGTAAATTTACTCCCGGCCAAATTATTGATCAGGCGTGGGGATTGATGCAAAACAACGGTTCGGCTTTTATCGGCAATCTCGGTACCAGCGTCCGGAACAATCCGGTACCCGTTGTCCTGACATCGATAGGATTGCTCTGGATGATGATGAGTCAGAACCGCCCACCAGTACCTCAACCTGTTTATCGCACTGGCGCCGATGACAAAAAGGGTGAATGGGGAGAAGGTATCGCAGACGGCTTGGATAGCGCGCGCGACAGCCTTCATCAGACGACTGACTCGTTAAAGGAGGGCTACCAGTCGCTTAAAGAAAAAGCGGGACAACTTGGTGATAACGTAAGCGCTGCTAGTGAGAATTTTAGCTATACACTGCATGATGCTGGAGATCGTTTGAACCGCCGCACCCAGGTTGTGGGTCAGCAGTTTAACCAGCTACTGCAGGAGCAGCCATTGGTTGTAGCAGCGGCGGGCATCGCGTTGGGAGCTTTAATCGGTGCCGCGTTACCGGCAACCACTACAGAACAGCGCTACATGGGCCGCACCAGCGCAGGTTTGGTGGATAAAGTAAAAAAACAAGCCCAAGAAGGATATGAGGCTGTCCGCGATACCGTCACAAGAACCACTGACCAAGAGAATGGACAAGGGTCGACAGCATCGGATGGAAGATCCGCTTCTGATCCGTCGGCCGATCTTTCCCAAGGATTGGGTACTTCTTGAAGAAGATAATGGCGGAGGCCTTGGTAGGTCTCCGCCATTTTGTATGAACCATTTTCGCGGGGCCGACATGTTCCTAGCAAAAGCTTTCCTTTCCCGCCAAAACAGTGGGACATCGTGACCTCGTACTTTTAAACATACTCTTGAGCAGTCAGTAGATGAGTGGGTAGCGACGGCGTTTATGCTTTCACGAAAGGTGCCTGCGCGGATGCAAAAGGTTAGCGTGATGAAGACGACCTCGTAATTTTTATATGATGGTGGGCCACATTGACGAAGCATGGCGGCAAACAAGCTAACGCGAATTGGAGGCGCGGTTTTGGAAGACGACGATTTTGATTCAGGTCAATACGGTCGATGTCATCCAGTGAAGCGGAGCCTGCCCCTCGTCAGGATCCTTGAACGATCCTTTAACGCTCCGCTCAACTGAGAAATACTCAGGGTGAGAGCCATGAACGAATTCAAGCGTTTGCTGACACCAGTTCAAGAGACGCGTCTTTTGGCTTTTGATAGCTGGTACAAGGCATTTGAGGATCGTCGCCTGCGTTTGGATTGTCCTGATGCGTTTCATGAGGAGCTACTGCGGCAAGCGGACGAAATGGATCGCTTAGGCGTAGTGACTTGGGACGAATGGAGGGATTTAAGAATACTGGCGGATCAAGCTTATCTACGCACCATCGCTGGAGAGAATTACGTCTGAAAGCTTTGGAAATGCCATCAAGGGAGCGTATGGAATGTTCCGAATCTCTGTAGGTCAACCAAGTAATACTTGTGTGAGTGCAGCTCATGTCAATTGCCAACGAAACCGTTAAGTACCTGCGTGACAACAATTTGGTGGTGACTACAGCAGAGTCTTGCACGGCGGGAAAAATCGTAACTCTTCTTTCCGAGGTAGAAGGCAGCGGCGAATTTATTGAATGCGGCTACGTTGTCTATTCACCCCAAGCTAAGCAACGTGTGCTCCATGTCAGCGCACAGACTATCGCGACCTTTAACCTGACCAGCGTCCAGGTTGCGAGCGAAATGGTTACGGGGGCTCTGCGCGACAGCACAGCAAATGCTGCCATCGCCACTACGGGAATTCTTGGGCCGGACGATGTCGATGGCATCCCTGCAGGAACAATTTGTTTCGCCTGGGCGTTTCAGTCGAATGGTGAGTGCTATGTCTACACTCACGAACATCAGTTCTTCGGTGGGCGCTGCCAAGTTCAAGCGAAGGCGACTGACTATGCGTTGCGGTGGCTACCGCATTTTCATCAGCGTGCATGTGCTGGAGTGAGAGACGAGGCTTGATGAACGAGGACTCGAATCAACCCGACTTCAAGAGACGCGAGCACCCAATTCGCGAGGACATGCGCTATCAAATGAAGGTATGGCGTTTCGAGCGCATTGGCTGGTACTTGTTAGTGTTGATCGTGCTGATGGCGTTAGTCGGCTTGTTTTCCAGAGGATTACTCAGTTCAAGAGACGTGCACAGCGCTGACGGCAAATTGAGGGTGGAATATGAAATGTTCCATCGCAATGGATCCACCAACTCAATGAAGATCAGCGTAAGCGCGATGCCCGACTCTGCAGTGGAACTGGAATTAGCAGGCCAATTGTTGGACGGTTTCAGAATCGAAACGTTACAACCTGAACCCCTGCGCTCAAGAAGCTCTTCACAGGGCATCAGGCTTTGGCTACAAACCGACCTCGATGGGCAAGCGAAACTTTACATCACCCTGCGAGGGGATGGCCTGGGCTTCTTCCAAAGTCGAATCGTTTCACCAGGCACTAACGGTGTAAAGCTCGACCAATTCATTTTCCCATAGGTGATTTATGGATTCGGTATTACGTGCGGGTGTCATGTACCTGGCGCTTATGGTGCTATTCAAGATCGCCGGACGCCGTTCCTTAGCTGAGCTGACCACGTTTGATTTCGTTTTGTTGATGATGATCGGGGAGGCCACTCAGCAAGCCCTGCTAGGCGACGATTTTTCGCTGACCAATTCAATGATTGTCATCGTTACATTGATCGCTATTGATGTTGGATTATCGCTGCTAAAACAGCGGTCGGAATGGATATCGCGACTGATCGATGGTGAGCCCACCATCATCGTGGAGAACGGCAAACTCCTGCACAAACGACTTCGACATGCTCGACTGGTGGAGGCCGATGTGATGGAAGCTGCACGTTCCAGCCAAGGCATAGAAAAGCTTGAAGAGATCAAATTCGCAATCATTGAACGCAATGGGAAAATCTCAATCATCGCCCATGAAAACTGAAACCGTAGTAGGTAGCTGATTTAGCGGGACAGCGAAATTCGTTTGGAACACCTGCGTTTATCAGAGGCCTAATAATTAACAGACGCAGGAGGTTGAGTCATGTCAGAAGCTACCAGCTATTTCGCGATCGCCGTCGCCGTGATCATTGTGCTCGTCGATCTTTGGGCAATCGTCAGCGTGTTTCGAAGCGATAAGACTGTAGGGATAAAAGCAGCCTGGGCTATCGGGTTAATCATATTTCCGGTGCTGGGTTTGATCGTCTGGGGCGTTGCCGGGCCACGTGGCATTAAGGAAGGGCCAACGTCGCCTGAGCACAGCAAAGGATAGCAACCACCCGTTGGTCGACAGTATGTAAGGCTTTTGAATTAAGCCGAGCACATTCGCTTCAGATGAATATGGGATGGCATTCGGTCTCTTACCGAGTGAACCGCAGCCCTGATTCGCCTGAGGAGAAAGTCATGTTCCTACATAACAAACGACTCCATACACCGTGCGCGTAGCCCAGCCCAATCCCGGGTTGGCCAATCTCTTATTGGAACAATTCGGGGGGGCTCAAGGGGAGCTCGCGGCGGCATCACGCTACTTCACCCAGGCCTTGGCAGAAGATGATCCAGGCAGGAAAGATCTGCTGATGGACATCGCCACCGAAGAGCTCAGTCACCTTGAAAGCGTTGGCTCGATCATCGTGATGTTGAACAAGGGCGCCAAAGGAAAAATGGCCGAAGGAGTCGAGGAAGAGGGCGAGTTGTACCGCGCCATAAACGGCGCCGGCAACGACTCGCACATCACCAGTCTGTTGTACGGCGCCGGTGCTCCGTTGACCAACTCGGCATGCGTTCCATGGTCGGCAGCTTACGTCGATACCATCGGCGAACCCACCGCAGACATGCGCTCCAATATTGCCGCTGAGGCCAGAGCGAAAATTGTTTACGAACGGTTGATGAATGTCACCGATGACCCGGGTGTGAAGGAAGCCCTCGGCTTTTTGATGACGCGTGAAATCGCTCACCAGTTGTCGTTCGAAAAAGCCCTGCATGCCATTCAGCCGAACTTCCCCCAAGGCAAACTGCCGGGTATGCCGGAATTCACCAACGTCTACTACAACATGTCGCAAGGCGAGGGCAGCACACGCGGCCCGTGGAACGAAGGCGACGATTGGGATTTCGTCGAGGATCCCACGCCAGCCGTGGACGGTGGCAATGGCACTGCGACGGTGCAACTGAGCGCCGAGGACGAAGCGCTACTGATGGATATGAAACTCAGGACGATTTCCGATCCGGACAGTAACCCAATCACGGGCGCAGACCTGGGAGCCGGGGTACAAGGCGATCCTGAACGTTGAGCACGTCACCGCACGCCAGCCGGCAGTCGGATATTCAGCTTTTGCAGAGTGGACACTTCAATCATGACCAAGAAATCAAACCATCGTGATCCCAGTTTTACGCAAATGTTTATGGCCACAAGCGTCGCGTTTGAACGTGACGCGCAGCATGTGTCCGCGCGGTTTTTGCGAGCCCTCGCCGGATCCACGGGAAAACGCGTCCCAGGAAAATAGGAGACTGCCATGCCCGATCCCTTGACCTCCGCAGCCTCGTTCCGCTATTGGATCGCCCGTTTCTCAGGCTCGGGATGGGGCGGACGAGTCTTCTGGTCAGTACTGATTTGTGTGACCATTCTCCTGTTGATCAGCGGGTACGGCGCCTTCGTCGGTGCCAACCAACAAAATCTGCAATTTGCCTTCCTCGGCGGCTTTTCAGGCTTCGCTGCGACGGCCGCCGGAGCAGTGATTGCGATTGCGTTGCGCGATATCGCCTCGCGCACCCAAGACATCATGCTCGGTTTCGCCGCCGGGATGATGCTGGCCGCCAGTTCGTTTTCGCTGATTCTGCCCGGTATCGAAGCGGCTCAAGCGCTCTGCGGTAATCAATTGCTCGCCGCTTGTGTCGTCGTTGCCGGATTGGGATTAGGCGTCGCATTGATGGTCGGCTTGGATCGCTTCGTCCCTCACGAACATGAGAAAAGCGGCCGCCGTGGCCCTGACGCGCAGCGCGTCAATCGGGTCTGGCTGTTTGTCCTCGCGATTACCCTGCACAACCTGCCGGAAGGCATGGCCATTGGCGTCAGCTTCGCCAACGGCGACATGAAGGTGGGCTTGCCGCTGACCACAGCAATCGCCATTCAGGACATTCCCGAAGGTCTGGCAGTCGCTTTGGCGTTACGCGTAACCGGCATCTCCGCACTGCGGGCGGCGCTGATTGCGGTAGGTTCGGGGTTAATGGAACCGATTGGCGCCATCGTCGGTTTGGGCATTTCCAGCAGCTTTGCCTTGGGCTATCCCATTGCACTCGGTCTGGCAGCGGGCGCAATGATTTTCGTGGTGTCCCATGAGGTCATTCCCGAGACTCACCGCAACGGTCATGAGACTCCTGCGACTCTGGGGCTGATGCTTGGTTTCGGGGTGATGATGTTTCTTGATACGGCACTAGGGTAATGGGTGCCTTTTGTCCGGATTTGAAAATATTTTATGAACAGGTTTTCGGTGATTCAGTCAGTTTTGATGCACAGAATGTTTTTGTTTGTCCTGGTACTCATTGCGGATGCCCGAATGGGCAATACCATACTGACCAAAAGGAAAATTGACATGGCTAGAAAAACCGTTGAAGACTTGTTTATCCACGAACTCTCCGATGTCTACAGTGCAGAGAAACAAATTACCAAGGCGCTACCCCGTTTGGCTAAGGCTTCGACAAATCCGCTACTTGCTGAAGCCTTCACCTCTCACTTGGAAGAAACCCACGGGCAAATTGAGCGTATTGATCAGTTGGTAGAGCTTACAGGCCTGAAATTGAAGCGCATGAAATGTGTGGCGATGGAAGGATTAATTGAGGAGTCCAAGGAGCTGCTCGAAGAAATCGATAAAGGAGCTGTGCTTGACGCCGCGTTGATTGGTGCCGCACAGAAAGTCGAGCATTATGAAATCGCAGCCTATGGAACACTAATCGCCATGGCGAAGCATCTAAAGCTTAATGATGCGGCAGCCCTCTTAGAAGCTACTCTCACGGAGGAGAAGGGCGCGGATGAAAAACTGACGAAGATCGCCGAACAGGGCGGTAATCAAGCGGCTACCCTCGAAAAATAGTGCCGGTTGCACCTTCGTTTAATTTCATCTCTATTCCGTGGCAACCGCAAATTGCCACGGAGTAGTTAGGCTAATTGGCTTAGATTTCGCTGGTATCCTCTTTTGTCAAAAATCCTGACATCTCAGACATCAGAATTCATATCCTCCAAAAGCGGCGCAGAAATGTTTGGCTCGCCAAAAGAGCGTCTGATGTTTTATCGACAAGAAATCCAATACGAAACGAAAATACTGTCGAATCGAACGGACGCCTTTCTTACTGCTCAAGCGTTCTTGGTGATAGCGTTTACATCGTGCATGGCGAATGTTAACCCCGAATGGGGAAAGCTTTGTACGCTTGTCGTATCCCCACTGCTCGCTCTCTTAGGCGTTTTGAGTTCGATGAATGCTTGGCCTGGCATTCGATCGGCTTATGACATAATTGATCATTGGTACTTCAAGCAGAGCGAGCTTTTGCGCAGTGAGCCCATCATGGGCAGGGCATATGATGAAACGTCACTGTTCTGCAAGCGCGAGGCATCGCACAAGGGATATCGCAAAGCGCTGCTATTTTCTGTGGGAACGCCATACATCTTCGCTGTGTTCTGGCTAATAGTCGGTATTTGGTCGGTGGCCATCCAGTTCACTAACCCTTTCGATTAACAGAAAAACTTCGTTAAAGACATCCCTACTGCCATGTAATTTCTTGGAGCAACACCCGGTTTCGCAACTCCTACCAAAAAGCTTCTCAATTAGCATGCGACTCGGAAGTCGGCAGAGCCAGATTAGGAAACTGATTCGTTATTCGTACTTCTCCGTAGTATATGGACAATATAAGGTGCTAGGAAATGTTGCTCGTCAGGTGCTGTCACGGTCTGAGGATGCGCTATGGTTTTCTCGAAGTAATATTTCCACTAGTTTTCTTCAAAAGTTTATACCTTTTTGTTGATTCCAGTATTACCGTCCCCGTCGCCGACACATTTTGATCCATGATTGATATGCCTGCGTACGTTTAGCATCAGCCTGTGCTTTGGCTTCGATGAATCGAATCCAGGTGCCATTGTCTTTTTGACTTTCATCAAAGAGTCGATAGGCAATATCATCGAGTCGATCAGCCTCGAAAAATAGGCTTTTTATCCGCGCTGCCTCGTCATCCTCGTCAGCGCAATGGAAACCTGGCTCCTGGATAACCATGACTATCCCTCCGTCCAGACCACGGCTGCTGTTTCGCGCCATTTCACTTCTGTTACGCCGAACCGTTCCGCTTGCGGTTTCGACACTACCTTTAACGGAGGTCTACCTGGTTTAGGAATCGGAGCGATGCCGGCGTCACAGCTGGCCCAATGCCAAGCCTCCGCATTGCGCATTGATTTAGCACGAATGATGAATGACTTCGGTATCCCGTGAAGCTTGTACTCAATGACGAAAATATCAACATTACCCATGAGTTCCTCCTTTGGCTCATTAACGTAATGAGTCGCGCTGCAAAAAAAAATTCAAACTGTTTTCTAACAGTTATATGTTCGTGGATGAACTGTTTTCCAGCAACGGATCAGACCACTCGAACCCCGATTTCAGAAGGGGAGGTGTCGTGCATGTGTGCGCACAATCGGCTACTGAACGAGCGGAACGAGTAAGAAGCATTCCGGCAATGCGTAAAATTCGACGATCAGCCAATTGCTACACGCTGCTGAACTGTTGACGCGGTTCGTCATGCTCGCGGGGGGCTGTATACGACACTAGTTCAGACTCGTTCCGACTCGCGACGAACTGTATGGGTATTGGTAGACCATAGTTCTCCACTCAAACACGTCACCCTCGTGTGCTGAACGAGAGCCGTGAAGATCAACTCGTTCTCCTTTCGCGTTTCGTAACGGATGCATGTCAGTTCAGTCCCGGGCATCTTCATCATAGCCACGTAGATATGTGAACCTCTTCTCAATTTTGCACGTACGTTGCTAAGGATTGAAGTCAAGTGCGTGAATCTTTGATATAAACTGCCCGTTCGATTGTTCGATAATCGGGCCCTGATAAAAAAGTTCTTAAGTTAATTATTTGCTCATACAGAACGCTTAGGTATTCAGGTAGACGAGGAAATGAATGACAATTCAACTTTCTGATCTGCAACCATATTTAAGTGCAGTGAAGGCCGCTAGGTTGGCTCGCAATAACTTGTCGCGACAGATCATTAATGAGGAAGAGGCAAAGTCTTTGCTGCAGCTTGCCGACTTGACTTATTTTAAAGCATGTGACGAACTGGCCAAGCTCGCCGAACGGGCGAAAGCGATGACGCCTGAAAATTAAAGTCATTAATTAGTTCTTGGATTGCCGCTATATATTTTAATTGCATGTTTATTAAATGTGATTTTCTAGCGCGTTTGTCGGTGAATCAATTAATGATTATAAGTAAGCATGTTCTTCCTTTCTTTTAAGTGCACAAAAAGCAGAGTGGGAAGTAAATTGTTTCGTTAACATGCTTGACTATTATCATCATTTGTCAAAAACCAATTAAAACGGCTTTCGGTGAAAAATGATTTCCGCGCTTGAACTGCGCCACATAATCGAAGGTGGGTTCCTACCTTCAGCATGCATTTGCACCCTAAACCCTGACCGATCTCTACAGATTCGAATATTCGAACCAGTTACGGTCAGAATAGAACTGCTTGTCACGGGCATCGCTTCGGCGAAATTGACCACGAGCCGCGCGATAGTAAATCTGATCGCCGAACTGAAAAGTGAGATGGAGGGAATCCATCGCCTCCACCAAGAGGCGGTTGACGCCAAATGAAACGGGGTCACGCCCCGATCACTAGCTGCCTACCTGATTCACGATCTCCATATGGGGTGGGCAGGTTGTAGGAGTGTTGTAATCGCTATGATAAGACTATCCAATGACCAAGGCTTATGAAGGTAAATGGTTCCCAGAGGAACATTGGACGGGTCGAGTAAATAACCCGAGGTAAGAATTGCAGGTATGACTGGCCATTTTGCATTCACCATCTCGATCAGTTCTGTACCTTGTATCTGGCCTGGCACCCCGTGGTCAGCGATGACTAGACAGCAGCGTTGATTTGTCTGCAAGAGGTAGGTCAAAGCGTCATCTGCGGTAGTAAACGCTACGGATTCAGCTCCAATTTCCGTCAATATGCTTACCATCAAGGTTTGCAGTGTTGCATCATCTTCAACAACGATGACTTGCCCAACGATCGGTAATATACCTTCCCAATCCACCTTCACATTTGCTTCCTTAATCGGCCATTTAGGCTTGGTGGCCACATTCTGACGTGAGTTTGTCACTCAGAAAGAGCGCGCTGGTAGCGTAGCCCATGAGCGCAAATTTGAGCATTTTTATTAAGAAAAATTTTGAGCTGTGTCAATAAATCGACACTGGGGAGTTTTATATCCTTGTGAACCCCTCACGGAAATTTTCGTGTTGAAGGTGAGACCGTTTGTCCGAGACGCTTTTAATCGATTGAACGTAGGTTCTTACCCGTTTGACTGATAAATCAGAGCAGACAAATTTTTCCTTCGTCTGGCTAACGGGAGAACACCATGAAAGCAATCGTTTACAACGGCCCGCGTGATGTCAGCGTGCAGAATGTCGCGGATGCCAAAATTGAAAAACCCACCGATGTACTGGTTCGAATCACCACGACCAATATCTGCGGCTCGGATTTGCACATGTATGAAGGCCGCACCTCGATGGAGACCGGGCGGGTGTTTGGTCACGAGAACCTCGGTGAGGTGATCGAGGTCGGCGCGGGCGTCGATCGCGTTAAAGTCGGTGACCGTGTTTGCCTGCCGTTCAACATCGGTTGCGGGTTCTGCGAGAACTGCGAAAAAGGCCTTACCGGTTTTTGCCTGACCGCCAATCCCGGTAGCGCGGGCGCCGCTTATGGTTTCGCCGACATGGGCCCTTATCAAGGCGGCCAGGCGGAGCTGCTGCGTGTGCCGTATGCCGACTTCAATTGTCTGGTGCTGCCCGAAGATGCCGAGGAGCGCGAAGACGACTACGTCATGCTATCGGACATTTTCCCGACAGGCTGGCACGCCACGGAACTGGCGGGTTTGCTGCCAGGCGAGAGCATTGCGATATATGGCGCAGGCCCGGTTGGCTTGATGGCGGCGCATTCGGCAATGATCAAGGGCGCGTCGCAAGTCTTCGTCGTCGACAACCATCCCGACCGTTTGAAACTGGCCGCGCAGTTGGGTGCGACCCCGATCAATTCACTGGAAAAAGAAGCGGTGGATCAGATTCTCAATCTGACCCATGGCGAAGGTACCGACCGTGGTTGCGAGTGCGTCGGTTATCAGTGCTGCGATCGCCACGGCCATGAAGCCAATCACTTGACCATGAACAATCTGGTTGCCTCCACCAAAGCTACCGGCGGCATCGGCGTCGTCGGCGTGTTTGTCCCGCAGGATCCGGGGGCCGAAAACGAGCTGGCCAAGCAAGGCAAGATGGCCTTCGACTTCGGCTCATTCTGGTTCAAAGGGCAGCAGATCCGTACCGGTCAAGCCAACGTCAAACACTACAACCGTCGCCTCGCCGAGCTGATTCATCACGGCCGCGCCAACCCGGCGCAAATCATCTCGCATCGCCTGAAACTCGCCGAAGGCCCAGGCGCCTACAAGCACTTCGATGCGCGTGATAACGGCTGGACAAAAGTGGTGCTCAAACCGGCGACTTGAGCCGTTCTGCAAATCGTGCCGGCTGCACGAAGGCCGGCGCGGATTCTTACCGTGGAAGCTGAATCACCGCACCTGACATCGGTGTGAGGGAACAATAATGATTAAAAACCAGCGCAAAATCGTCTTTGCCTTATCCGCCATTGCGGCCATCACCTTGATTAACGGTTGCGCCCGAGACCCGGAAAAACCGTCAGTCACGCAACTCGCCGTGAGTGGCACCAAAAGCATGCTGCGCACAGACGCCGACATGCAGAAAGTCCTGACCAAATTCGCCAGCTTCGACGGCAAGGCCATTGAAAAAATCACCCCCGTTGAAGCGCGCCAGCAACCGACCATCGCGGGCGCCGTCAAAGGCGTGCTCGCCGATCAAAAACGCGACGCTTCGCCCACCGTGCTTGTCCCCGGCGTGACCACTCGCGAGATCCAGGTGCCCGGTGCCGCAGGCCCCATGCCGGCGACGGTGTATACGCCAGAGGGCAACGGGCCGTTCCCGGTGGTGTTGTATTTCCATGGCGGCGGTTGGGTGTTCGCCGATCGCAAAGTTTATGACGGCGGCGCGCGTGGCTTGGCTAAACAGGCCAACGCTGTGGTGGTTTCGGTGGACTATCGACTCGCTCCGGAAAACAAATTCCCCGCGGCGCACGATGACGCCCTGGCCGCTTACCGTTGGCTGACCACCAAGGCATCGACCGTGAATGGCGATCCGAAACGCCTTGCGCTGGCCGGTGAAAGCGCCGGTGGCAATCTCGCCGTGGCCACCGCGATCGCCGTTCACACTGCCGGGTTGACGGCGCCAAAGCACGTGTTGTCGGTATACCCGGTTGCTCAGTCGAACACCGACACCGAGTCCTACATGAAGTACGCCGATGCCATTCCGCTCAACCGTCCGATGATGCTGTGGTTCATTTCACAGACCACCCGCAGCGCGGCAGACACCAAAGACCCGCGCATCGATCTGGTACACGCCAACCTGCAAGGCCTGCCGCCGGTGACATTGATCAATGCCGAGATCGACCCGCTTCGCGATGACGGCGCGCAACTTGAACAAGCACTGCGTAGCGCCGGTGTGAGCGTCGAACGCAAGCTTTATTCCGGCGTGACCCATGAGTTTTTTGGCACGGCAGCCGTCGTGGAAAAAGCTCAGGAAGCACAAACCTATGCTGGCGAGCGAATGAGAGCTGCGTTCTCGAACCAACAGTGAAAGCTCATTTAGACATTGTAAAATCGCAGCTCTTACGGAACACCTATCCGATAAAACTAATTTCCAGCGCAGGCTGACGTTTTAATAAGACGTATTACAGGAGGACGTTATGAACCGAGTATGGGCATATTTTGGTCTGTATTCATTGATGATTTTGCAAGGCTGCTTCGAGGGTAAGAATGATTCACCAAATAAAAAAGGCGATACAAGCAAGTCGTCGTTACAAATTCAACAAGGAAGTCTCTAATATTGATTCATAATGCCGCCCGAGAAGGAATGAAGAAAGAGAAATAATCAAAGCGACGAGGCGGGCGGCATTCGGTCACGAAAACTGTCGAAAAGTAAGAGCGTGCAAGAGAACGCAGCCGCACTGCGAGTGAAGAGCGAACAAAGGAAACCTAAGATGAGTAAAATTCTTGCCTTTTATTGTCATGTGACATGCGCAGAAGTCTTTAACGCATCAGTTTTTGCGGTTCTCATCCCCAAACCCCTAGGTTCAGGTCTGGATTTGCAGCCGCCTACCCCGAACCGATTATCAGGTAAATCCCCTCTATTTTGAACGGAACCCCCTTTTTTGCTGCCTGATGGGAGGTAGGGGTTGCCGGCGGAAATCTCGTTCATGCCCATAGCGAGCTTCCCGCGAACGCCAAGTGCAAGGTTTGTTGTGGCTAGGTGACGTAAATGATCTGGGCTTCTAGTCTGAAATTGGGAGATAAATGATGCGTGCCATTCCCGATGAAAATCTGCCTGATGAACCCTTGCTCTTCGAAACAACCTTCGAGCGGATGTCGTCCGACGAATCTAAAATCAGCGAGCAATTAGCTGAAGTACTTCATTCGATTATGGAGACTACTTTCAAAGATAGCGGGCATGCCATTAGGGGGGTTCACGCCAAATCGCATGGGCTATTGCGAGGAAGTATCACAATTCTAGATGATCTTCCCGTAACGCTCTGCCAAGGTGTATTCGCTACGCCAGGAAAACTGCCGGTAATTTTGCGCTTTTCGACAAATCCCGGAGATATCCTTGAGGACAACGTCTCTACTCCCAGAGGCTTGGCCATGAAGATTATAGGGGTTGAAGGGGCGCGTTTGCCTGGGAGCGAAGGGGCTATCACTCAAGACTTTGTCATGTTAAATGCCAAAGCTTTTGCCTCGCCAACACCGAAAGCATTCTTGAAAACATTGAAGCTGTTAGCGAAAACTACGGACAGAGTACCCAGAACGAAAAAGGCACTATCAGCCCTTCTTCGCGGCGTCGAAAGAACCCTAGAATCCGTTGGCGCAGAGAGTGCAACGTTGAAAAGCTTGGGAGGACATCCACAAACACATATTCTTGGGGAAAGCTTTAACACTGCATTGCCGATATTGTACGGGCTCTACTATGCAAAAATCGCCGTAGTTCCGGTTTCATCGTCATTAATTGCTTTGACTAACAAGGTTCTTGATTTGTCAGACAGCCCGGACGCATTGCGCGACGCCGTAAAAGAATTTTTTGAACAAAATAATGGTGTGTGGGAAGTGCGTGTTCAATTGGGAACAGATATCGAAAAGATGCCAATTGAGGATGCTTCTGTTGAGTGGCCGGAAATTTTGAGTCCCTATATAACGGTGGCTCGTATAGATGTAGGTCGTCAGTCTTCTTGGAGCGAAGAAAAAATTAATGAGATTGAAGAAAAAATGTCGTTCAGCCCTTGGCATGGCATATCTGCTCATAGACCTTTGGGAGGTATAATGCGAGTGCGCAAACCTTCTTATGAAATGTCTGCAGGCTTTCGGGCGTTACATAATGGATGCCCTATCCATGAACCCCGTGGCTAGAAGTATTTGTGAAGTCTGCGTTAAAAGAAATACCGAAATTTTAAACATCTATCTGAAGTTCTAGTCCTCCGTCGTCAAGTCTTCGAACATGAACCACATTTCCGACAAGAGTATCTTGGCTTTTGAACCTTAAATTTACGGAGTGAGCTTTGTGCAGATCGTCTGGAACAGGCGCTTTGATGATGATTTGGAACGCTCCAGGCGTTATGGCCAGAACTTCAACTTCGCATTCGATGATTTTTGCGATGGGCCCAAGAAAAGTATCAATTAGGTAGTTCAAATGGCATTCGATATTTTTCATCACAGCCTCTTTTTTGTTTAATTTTCAGCTTTAAAGAAGATGATGTTCAAAGAGGTCGAAAATCGAGCATGCCGCGCCAGTCCCAAGAATTATAAGCATTAATAAAACTGTCATTACTAACGGCTTCGAGCGCATTTTCTAGATACCGACTGCTTGAGACTACTTAACTATAGACTGATTTTTTTTGACATTCCATAATTCGACTAATGGGGATGGGGTGACTTTAGGCGAGACGATCGCCGCAACGGAGCTGCTACTGATACGACGCCATTCCTTAAGCACGGTCTTTAATCAACGCAGAATCCTCAAAATCTCAAAGGCGGCTTCCCGCGCGTTGGGTCGACTCCAGCGTGGCGTCACGCAGCGTCTTCATCACTTGTGTTGCGACCGTCGGTATGTGAAAAAATCGAACGGTAAAAGCAGCCTGCATCTCCAAGCTATATGCCCCCAACAATGAGGGTGTAGAGAGGTGTTTATGAACGATGAACTAAAGGAACAAGGTGGAACCGGGCAGGACGATCCAGTACCGACGTCTCCTGATCCTTTGTCCCCTGGTCGTACGGAGGTTGATCCGACCCGTGAGCCCGGTATTGACGAGTTACCTGGTAACGAGGGTGAGCGACCACTCGAGGATGATGATACGGGCGTTGATCCGGACAAAGTAAGGGAGGAAACGGACAACGCAGTAATGGATCAGCAACAAGACCCCCGTTGACCTGCATGATGCGCGGTGAGAGAGCGCCGTCCCGACCGGAGCTCTTTTTCACCTTTTAGGTAAGAGGCATCACGATATTATCTACGATATAAAAAGATCGGAATGAGGAAAAATTCCCATGGATAATACCCGTAAAGACGAGAAACTTGCTGAATGGCGCGGACTTTTGGAAAATTCAGAGTCAATCGCATGCGAAGGTGAGCGTTACGACGAACTTCTAAAACGGGCAGATATTTTAGAACAGGACGGAATAATTTCTTCAGCGGAATGGCGGCAATTAGTTCGCGAAGCGGCAGCGATTTTTGACAGGCGTATTGTGAGCTCGGAAGACACAAATCAGTATTGAACGAATCAGATTTTATGCCAAAAACCCGTGAAACATAGCGGGTTTTTCTAACGTAGCTTCATTATGAATTAGACCAGGATTAGACGCTATCTCAGTCGTATTACTCCAAAAAGTAAACTTCATGTCTCCCTCCGGCACAAAGGACAGGAGTTTGGAAGCTCTACGGGAAAGTTTTTATTTATTATGAATGCTAATGTGTTTGCGAGTCGTCGGTAAGTTTGTTGGGAAGGGCGACCGTTTGTCATGTCAACAAATATTAGGAAGTGGTTTCGCTGTCAATGATTCATCGAGTCATAGGATTTGACAGGATGTGGGGGTGAAAATTCATGAATGATCTTGATGATTTCCGAATGCGCTCTCATGAGCTGCTGCTAGATCTCGATTCCGCTACGTGCAGAATGATGATGCTCGTTTCTTCTCGCACGACGAATGGGCCAGAATGGAGCGACGCGGTAAACGAACAACATGCATGCTTTGAGCGCTGGATGACCTTTATAAATTATGGCAGCGAGCAGGAATCACTTTGACGCGCCGTCGGCAATGGATAATCTTTGTCGATACCATTCGGTGTGAAAATCTTGCGCTTCCATCAACAGTTGTTGTAGCTCCGCCTCGTCAATCAAGCCAACTTGCCGCAACGATCGACAGTACCCCAAGGCCCCGTGGTAAAGTTTTTTAAACGCATTTTCCTTTCTTGCGTCTGCAAAAATATGGAAGTGGCTACGTGCCTTTGCTACGGCTACGGCCTTAATTAATGGCATGGTAGGGCTCCCCTGTATTGCTTAATAGCCTTGAGCCATCCGTGGAAATTTTAGGAGAGCCCACCCAAGCCGTTCGTCCCAGACACTAGAACTCTCGGTAGTGCATTTGTGCTCTCGTTTGCACTCGCAGCTCGTCCTATTCAGTCGGGCGGGTTGTGATCACCTCAGATCCTGTAACTCGTTGCGACAGGCTACCAGGAAGCTCCTGAGTCGCTGAGGGGTTGAGCTCTATTTCTTGATTAACTCCCAGTGAACTGTACTGTTCTCGTAGTTCTCGCAGTTCACGGGCGCTCATTTTGTCTAACCCAAGCGTCGCATTTTGCGCTTCCTTGGTGGCTCGAATTAGCTCATCAATTTTTAAATGAAGTATGTCGTTGTCGCGGTTTTGGGTGTTCTGGATCAAAAAAACCATCAGGAATGTGATGATCGTAGTGGAGGTATTGATGATCAATTGCCAGGTATCGTTGTAGTGAAAATACGGGCCTGTGAGGGCCCAGAGACAGATTAGAGCTAACGCACTCAGGAACGTTTTCGAGCTACCAGCCCAATTGGAAAGGGATTGACAGAATTTTGCGAATTTCATGATGGCAGGCTCTGGTGATGATTTCTTATAGACCTTTGAAACATCTTGAAATTCTTTCTTACAATTCTTTTTTTTGCAGCGATGGGTTTTGTGGGGGCGACAGCGATACCGCGATCACGGCATGGAGTCCGTTTGGGAGACAGAGCCTTCAAATGGAGACCGGGAGCTTTCTGATGACCAATAAAAAGCCCGCATCGCTGCGGGCTTCACACACGTCACACCACGGGTAGTCCTGCCCGCTCATAATTTAGGCATTGCTTTGTTCAAATCGTTTGAAAAAAAAGTTGTAAGTCGATCAATGGCAAGCGAACCAGCAGATCGTTGACGAGGTGTGAGGATGTAGGATCGCGCGCGATTACGCCGGTCGTTCCTTCAGCCGTCCAGCTTTAAGAAGATGAATCGCGCTGCTGGTGAAGGTGGATGGAGTCTATCTATGGATTCGAAGGTGACGGTCGTGGCTTCAGGTGGCTAAAGATGGTGTGACTTGCAGGCTTTTTCCTTGTTGAACGGCATGAGCGACCGTGCCCTTAGCTCCGCCGATGTCTTGTAAAAAAGCCAATGCGTATGAGCGGGTTCATGGTTCCTCGATGCGTGTATGCTTTGGCCGGATTAAACGTCTGTTCCTATGGCAGGGAAGGGCGTCTTCAGTTCAACGTTTGAGGGTTTTGAGTTTTGTCCAAAATTCCTTGGTTCTTCGTCCAATGAATGCCCAAAACTTAGACAATGGCGCAGACTCTGTAGAGCGCCTCACTGCTTTGCACAGCTACGAAATCCTTGATACTCCGAGGGAAGATGATTTTGATGAGCTTGTGAACCTCGCGGCATCTATCTGCGATGCTCCCATTTCTGTCGTGAACTTGATTGACAGTCATCGCCAGTGGTTTAAGGCGGAGGTGGGACTAGGGATTTCGGAAACACCGCTGGATGCCTCCATTGGCTTGAGAATTATCAAGTCTCTTACTAATCAGCTGCGTGGGGAATTTTCAATCGTCAACGGTCACCCAGGGGTACAGTGTCTACTTAGTTTCCCGAATGACTAATGGAATCTGAGACTATGCGGCTCATGTGCGTAGTTGAGCACCGTAATATCTTCGCAGGGAGGTTCACCCCGCTAAACGCACAGGGACGAGCTGTTGGGTTGCGAATGGCGAGGTAAACACTTCAAACCCTAGCTCAAACCGGTCAAGCATGCCAAGCAATCTTGGCTTTTTTGCAGTTCTGTCGATCGGCGGTTTTTTTGACCTTTACGGCACATTTTTTCTGTAAAAGCTTATTACGCAGAAGAAATGCGAATAGGCACTGATTTCGCAGCAGGCACTTTGCTCCGTTCAGCATGGTGCCACAGAGGCACCAGTGGATTGCATTCCGGGTAATAACCAGCAACGCATCCTTCTGGAATGTCGTATGCAACTATTTCGAAGGGCCCCACTTGCCGGATCACTTCAGGCTCGATAGCGGTCGTCAGCAGGACACGTTGCCCTACCGAGAATCCCAATCGGACGATATCGTTGCAATGCATAAAAATGATGTCGCGCGTCCCGTGAATACCGCGAAATCGATCGTCGTAGCCGTAAATAGTCGTATTAAATTGATCATTGCTACGGATGGTCATCAGTTGCAAAACCTCCCGAGACAATTCCTCGGTGAGGACATCATCGTCCTCGTTGAGCGTTTTTGGCATGACGAACTGGGCTTTACCACTCTTTGTTTTCCATTTTCGCTCTGCTACGGCTATTGGACGGTGAAAACCACCAGGTTCAATCATTCTATTTTCCATATTGTGGAAAATTTCTGGATAAGTAGATGCAATGGCGCTTCTGATTTTTGAATAATCTTCACTCCAAGCCCGCCAATCAATCTTGGTGCTGGATAGGGTAGCTAATGCCAAGCCTGCGACAATGTTAGTTTCCGCGCGAACATTGGAGCCAACCGGCTCCGCACTGCCGCGCCATCCGTGCACGCATCCAGTGCTGTCTTCCGTCGAGTGAGTTTGCTCAAGTCCGTTTTGACGGTCAATTTCAATCCTTCCCAAGCAGGGAAGCAACCATTGATTTTTTGCAGGGACTAGATGTGTGCGATTGAGTTTGGTGGCAATCTGTACGTTCAAGTGAAGGGTTTGCCACGCTGGTTCCATACGAAGTGTGTCGGGAATAGCTCGAAGGAAGTTACCGCCCAGTCCGATAAAACCACGTACTTGTCCTGTTAGAACGCCTTCGCATGCATCGACCGTACAGAGTCCCTTTTCTCGAGGAACTTTGAAGCCAAACTGCTTCTCGATGAGCTCAATAGGAACTTTATCGGGATCTTCGGTAATCCCGACTGTACGTTGCCCCTGGACGTTGGAGTGCCCCCGAACTGGGCAAATACCTGCACCAGGTTTACCGAAATTGCCCCGCATAAGCAGAAGGTTAACCAGCATCTGAACGTTCTCGACGCCGTGTCTGTGCTGGGTGAGTCCCATTCCATAAATAAACATCACACGCTTACTTTTTGAGTACACCTTTGCTGCTGCTTCTAAAGCTCCACGAGATAGACCTGAACGGCGCTCTATTCGCTGCCAGTGGCAGGCGCGTACGAAAGCGAAAAAGCTTTCGGAACCCTCCGTGTGTTCCTGGATGAACTTGCCATCCAAATATGGTTCTCCATTATTTTTCCGTTGTTCATTGTCCATCTCCAAGAGCGCTTTCGCGATCCCGATCACTGCGGCCGTATCGCCGCCGATCGATATTTGATGATACTGCGTACTTATAGTCGTTGATTCTGGCGTTAGCATTTCAATCGGTGACTGTGGATTTACAAACCGCTCCAGGCCCCGCTCACGTAATGGGTTGAACGTGATTATCGGCACGTTTCTTTTACGGACATCTTGTAGCTGGTGCAGCATCCTCGGACTATTACTGCCAACATTCTGGCCGAAAAAGAATAAGCAATCTGTCTGGTCAAAATCTTCAAGTGTTACCGTGCCAACAGGCACACCTATGCTTTCCTGTAAACCCACAGAAGTGCTTTCATGACACATGTTTGAGCTATCAGGGAGATTGTTAGTCCCATAGGCACGGGCGAACAATTGGTACATGAATGACGTTTCCAAAGACGCCCGTCCCGAAGCGTAGAAAACGACACTGGTCGGCACCATGGGCTTCAAGAGGGCACCTATTTCTGTGAACGCCTGATCCCACGTTGTTTCGACGTATCGATCAGATTCAGGATCGTAGCGTAACGGGTGAGTTAAGCGCCCGTGTTGCTCAAGATCGTAATCTGACCAACTACGTAGTTCCGACACCGTGTGGCCTTCAAAAAATACAGGATCTGTTTTAAGTGATGTCAGTTCCCACGCGGTCGCTTTCGCGCCGTTTTCACAAAATTCCAGGGCGTGCGGTTTTCCTGGTTTGGCCCAAGCGCAGCTCACGCACGCAAAACCGCTAGGCTTGTTTTGCTTGACTAAGGCGGCGACCCCCTTTGCGAAGGCCTGCTCTCGCCATAAAATTTTCATCACTGATTGTGCCGATCCCCACCCCCCGCATGCATGGGAATACGGACGGAAATGCGCTTTGGGATGGATGAGCATCGGGAGCTCCAAACGGCTAATTGGGGTCAATAGCTTTGGGACGCGATAGCGCAGAAAAAGGTTCGACAAAAGTGCTGTGCGGTCAATATAAAAGAAAGAGTTTGGCCAACTCTCTTGGAGCAGTTGGGGTATTGCGCAGGGTCTCCCATCCAATTGCATGGAATTGACATAAGTTTCCATTCAACACAAATGTCGCGTGGTTAAACGCGCGCCCACATAGCTGTTGACTCTGATAGGAATAGGCAATGCTCTAAGATAAACAGGCATAGGTGACCGAGTTTTCGATAGATATCATGGCTTCGTCCCTACTTATTGGAAGTCGCCATGAACAGCAGAAAAACCATCTTCATCACGGGGGTGAGCACTGGCTTCGGCAACGCGTTGGCGCAAGAAGCTCTTGCAGCGGGCCACCGTGTCATAGGTACCGTGCGTAGTGAAAGCGCCCTGCGCGCCTTTCAGACGCTCTCCGTGGATCATGCTCATGGGGTGATTCTGGATGTCACTGACTTCGCCCGGATCGACAGCGTAGTAGCTGCTATTGAAGCAACCCATGGCCCAGTCGACGTGTTGGTCAACAACGCCGGCTACGGTCATGAGGGCATCTTTGAAGAGTCGCCGCTGGAGGAAATGCGTCGCCAATTCGACGTCAACGTGTTCGGCGCGGTAGCGGTGACCAAGGCTTTCGTGCCTTATTTTCGCAAGCGTCGCACTGGTCATATTCTTAATATCACTTCTATGGGCGGCACCATCACGATGCCGGGGATCGCGTACTACTGGGGGAGCAAGTTTGCTCTCGAAGGTATCTCCGATACGCTGAGCAAAGAACTGCTACCTTTCAACATCTTCGTGACCGCCGTGGCACCAGGCTCGTTTCGCACTGACTGGGCCGGTCGTTCAATGCAGCGCACCCCACGAAGCATTGCTGACTATAACGCCAGTTTCGACCCGGTACGTAAGGCCCGCGAAGAAAAGAGCGGCAAACAGCTTGGCGACCCGCGAAAAGCGGCGCAAGCGATGCTGCAGGTTATTGCCAGCCCTACACCACCGGCACACTTATTATTGGGCAGTGACGCGCTGGGGCTGGTACGTGACAAGCTAAATCGCACGGCTAGGGAGATTGATCAATGGGAAGCGCTGACCCTTACCACCGACGGTTGAGCGGCCAGCGGAGGGGGACATCAATGAATCGGGCCGACTCACGCACCTCTCGCATGGTGCATTTGATGGAAACCCTCGCGCCGGTCGAGGGCTACAACCTCAGCGCGCTAGAGGATATCCGCTTTTTGCGTTCGAATCGGCCACTTACTCGCACTCCGGTGCTGTATGACCCGGGTATCGTGATCCTGTGCCAAGGGCGCAAGCGTGGCTATCTGGGCGATGACGTATACGTTTATGACGCCCAGCACTATCTAGTGGTATCCGTCCCAGTTCCTTTCACCATGGAGACCGATGCCAGCGAGGCGCAGCCAATGCTGGCGGTCTACATGCGCCTCGACTTACAAATGGCCAGCGAGTTAATACTGCAAATGGATGAAGCTCTCAGGCCAAGTGATGCCCAGCCCAAGGGCATGTATGCCTCGCCGATGGACGATTTGCTGCGCGCCTCGACGCTACGTTTTCTTGAGGCGATGAGCAGTCCGGTCGAAGCGCAAATACTTGGGCCGTCGCTGGTGCGGGAGATCTATTACCGCATCCTAACCGGCGAGCAAGGTGGCTCGATGCGCGCCGCGCTCAATCGCCAGGGTCACTTTGGTAAGGTCACTCGTGCGATCCGGAAGATCCATAGTTGCTACCAGGAGCGCTTGGATGTGGTGTCCCTTGCCCAAGAAGCGAGCATGAGCGTGCCCAATTTTCATCTGCACTTTCGCAGCGTGACGGACTCGTCGCCGATGCAATACCTGAAGTCGACGCGCTTGCACCAAGCGCGATTACTGATGCTACGCAACGCTATGACCGCTTCGACGGCGGCGTTCAATGTAGGCTACGGAAGCGCCTCGCAATTCAGCCGCGAATTCAAACGTTTCTTTGGGCGCACGCCCCAGGCAGAGATCGAATGGATGAAGGCGACCTACGCACTGCCTGCGCCGTCCACGCCATCTATGTACGTCTCGTCACATTAGCGATGAGCCGACCCGCTGCTCCGGCAACCCCAGTACCGTCGCTGTCCGCACCTGCCCAACATACTTTGGGCGGTTGAACGGGCGCCATTTATGCGGCAGCAACTTGGTAATCTCATTTGCCCGGTGCGTCAGCCGCGTCAGCACATCTTTGAGATAAGCATACGGATCATGCCCGTTGAGCCGCGCCGACTGGATCAAGCTCATGATCGCCGCCACCCGTTTGTCGCTGCGCAGCGAACCTGCAAAAAGCCAGTTTTTGCGAACCACCGCCCACGATCGGATTTGGTTCTCGCACCAATTATTGTCAATGGGTACGGCCCCGTTATCGAGATAGCGCGACAGCGCCGTCCAGCGTGTAAGGCTGTAATCCAAAGCTTTGCTGATCGCCGAGCCGTCATGCACGATCTATCGCTGGGCGATCATCCAGGCAGAGCATCCATCACCGGTACAGTTTTTTCTTGTCCTATTAGGCGGCGTAAATCCGGCTCAAGGTCGCGGACTCCGCTATCGATTTCGTAAAGCAACTGGATGTAGCGCAAGGCCTGTTCGGCGAGCTGGCTCTTGTTGGTGGCGTGCAATTCGAAGAACCTGCGGCGCGCATGGGCCATGAAAGGTCGCGTAGGCAGCCGCGCTTTTGGTCGGACAGTTCACTTTGACAGTATCACGCGGGTCTGGGATTTCAACGCAGATATTCGATGATGCAGCTTGCGAATTTGCGCCGGCTAGCTGCACGGGTAACGGAATAAAAGCAGGTTGCAGCTCCGTGTTTTTTTGCGTTTGCACCCGAATCCACTTGTGGACGAGGTTCGCGTTGAGGCTATGGCTCAGCGCGACGCTGGCAATCGAGGCACCGGGCTGGGCGCGCTCATGAATGACTTGGACTTTGTATGAATTGGAGTAGGAACGGCGTTGTGGCTGCATGAAATACCCGCTTAAAAGGCTAGAACTGGTGCTCACTTAAATTTAAGTGCACACCATGTCTTGGCTTTGCAGGACTGGGGTAGATGACTTGGCCGGACGGATACATCTAAAACTCTAAAATTTTCTGATCTCCCCCATAGCTTCTGCGATCGTTGCTAATGTCGTCTCTATGTCGCTCAATCCAGCTGATAGGGTGTCGAAAGAGAGGCGAATAGCTTCGGGACTGTCCACAGTCTGGTGCCCTCGCAATGAGGAGTGTTTTTCTGCTTCTTCGAGGTCTTCAATTAATTTTCGTAACGCACGAAGCTGGGCAAATATGGCCGGGAAAGGATGGGCAGCGTAGGTCATCAAAGTGTCCGAAGAGTTAATGGAGGTCACATGTTGATGACCAACTATCTGGGCTAGAGTTTTCAGAGTTCAGACAGGTGGCTATGCTATTTTGGCGGGCCGCCTCTGTGCTCAGCTTTTACCCCGGTAGTCCTTTTCGGTCGGGCTTTCTTCACCGGATTGACAAGCGAGGCGTCGATGCTGCCATCTTCGGCTGCGCTAGCCGGAACTAACGTTATCCCCGTAACACAGACAGCCAGCCCCGGCAGTTTTGTCTCAGGTTCGTCAGCCTTTGTGATCGACGTACCCGAAGCATTGAAATGCATCGTAAGCCCCCAATAACCTGTGTTGATATTCTGCTCGCGCAAAAGCGCCACGATCAAATCTTGAATTGAAAAATCCATCGCGTTGTTCGTCATGAAATGTGCCCCAAAAACACGCCGAAAAATTAAGCTTAGAACATGCTGGGCTTCAGTGAAAAACTCTCAAACACCGTATCGTTTATTTCCTCCTGAGGGGATGCAGTAGCGCCCCCTTTCGGGCCCGTGCGTTCGCTTGATGAAGAGCAGTGGGAAGACGACTTGATTGTAGGCGGCGGTTTTGGGAGGTTAATTGACGGCTTTTGAGCTGGCGGTTTCACTGCTGTGACTGCACAGTATTTCGCTTCACCGCAAATTTTCTGAGCCGAGAGCCATCTTGGTGGAGCTCCGTCTGCGCGGATGCGAGCCCAATTTTCTTTTGTTTCGAGAACCTGCCCCTTGTCACCCCGCCGGCCGCTGTAAACGACTCGCCACCAGACCCATCCCTCACGTTCAATGCTCCGGCATTAACGAATTGTTCAGGTGGTAACGCTATGGGGGCTGCAGCGGAGAATTTAGTAATAGATGAATGCTGCGGGTTAGGGTTGTTTTATTGGGCGTAGCGATTCCGCGTGATTGGACGGGTGATACTTCCTTTTCCCCATGAGCCAATAAAGTCCGAGGAGCACCAAGAGGGAGAAGAACCAGGCGTGCTTTGGTTGCGCATATTCATCGCCCTCGTTGTCAGCCGATCAAGCCCTGGCTGATGATAGTCTGTAGATATGCAGAGGTTAGCCCGTGGGCTCACTGCCGAAATTTGGAATAAACGCACGATGCGGTTCGTTATCCACCTTAGAAACCAGTCCGTTAGGGGCTTGGAAATCTACTGATGCCGCGAACTTTCACGATCCGTTGTCTGTCGACCGTGAGCGATTGTGCGGTGTCATATCCCTGCACATCTCCTGAGCATTCACCGTCTGCACCTGGGGGACGTTATGAACTGTCTAATTTGTGTTGGCATCGCAGAGCGCATTCTTTGCGCAGGGCCATGGGAGGAGAGAGTTTGTCCGGAATGCGGCCATTATCGTGTATGCGATGAGCTACTGCTGACGTTGATAGACAAAGGTCAAATTTTCGACGTGAGTAAAACAAGGCAATGGCTGCTGGCGAAGAGTGAAGACGGCGAAGTTCCAATGGTTAATATCACCGAAGCGCTTCTCATGTCTTGACTACCGATAACGTCCGTTCAAAGACCACGCGCTTCTCAAAGCAATGCTTCATGCAAACCTACGTGGATTAAACAATGTTCGATGACTTTCTGCTCGAAACTGTGAGGCTTCCAGACGCTACATTGCGTGACAGACACGGCGGCCAAGGAACACCCGTGCTTTTGCTTCATGGCCATCCTCGAACTCATGCAACCTGGAATCTCGTCGCCCCATTGTTAGCTCGGCATCACACGGTCATCTGTCCTGACCTCCGAGGTTTTGGTAAGTCCTCCATACCTGCAGATACTCCTGACCACGCCGGATCATCAAAACGCGCTAAGGCAAACGACTGCGTCGCTTTGATGCGCTATTTAGGGCACGAGCGCTTCGCCGTTATCGGACATGACAGGGGTAGCTACACCGCCTTTCGTCTCGCGATGGATCATCCAGATAACGTAACTCAACTAGGTATATTGGATGCGGTGCCAATCGTTGAAGCTCTCGATAGATGCGATTCAACGTTCGCCAACCGATGGTGGCATTGGTTCTTCTTCGGCCAGCCCGAAAAGCCTGAACGAGCAATCCTCGCCGATCCCGATGCTTGGTACGGCGGATCCCCAGCGCTGATGGGTGAAGAAGCCTACTTGGATTATCGGACGGCCATCCATGATCCGGCAACAGTCCACGGTATGGTTGAAGATTATCGTGCGGGATTGGGCATAGATCGTAGGCACGATGAAGAAGATCGCAGGGCAGGGCGGCGGGTATCGTGTCCCACCTTGATTTTATGGTCACTGCGCGATGATCTAGAACTGTTATATGGAGACGTATTATCTGTTTGGGAACCATGGACAACGAAATTATGGGGGCGAGGGTTGGACTGTGGTCATCATATGCCCGAAGAGGCCCCGTTAGAATTGGCGAACGAGATTCTCGCTTTCCTGAGTGAGTGCTGAGATAAAAACCCAGCGTGGAACCCTCTGGCGCCGTGTCTTGCCTGAATGTAGCGGTTTAGGTGGAAAGCGAGAAAGTACACGTTTTTAAGACATGGGACTTCGTTCCGCAAACCGCTTAGCAGTAACGCTTTCATCTATGGCTCAAATCGCATTTTAATGGTCATGCCAGCAGGGTAGGCCTTCAATATGAATTGTCCTGAGGGAGAAATATCGTTATGCCAACGATCAATGCACTCATCACCGGCGCTAACAAGGGTATTGGACTAGAGATTGCGCGCCAGCTGGGCAAGCGAGGCTATACGGTTTGGTAAGGCAGCCGTGACAAAGGGCGTGGCGAAGAGGCTGCAAATGGACTTCGTCAGGAGGGAATTGACGCTCGCTGTTTACTGCTCGACGTCGTTGACGCTCAGAGCATTAAGTCAGCTGTTGACCGTCTCGAAAATGAAATCGATGCGCTCGACGCATTGGTCAACAACGCTGGAATAAATTTCGGTCGCCCACCGGTTGCCAGTTTAGAGTCGGTGGACGAAATACGAGGGATCTTTGACGTTAACGTTTTTGGCGCAGTCAGAGTCACCCAAGCGTTTCTACCCTTGCTGCGCAGATCATCGGCAGCGCGAATTGTGATGATGAGCAGCGGCCTTGGGACAATTGCTTCAACGCTGGATTTAACGAGTGTGAACTGGGGAATCGGCTCCGCAGGGTATTGTGCATCGAAGACGGCTCTTAACATGTTTACCGTTAAGCTAGCGAAGGAATTAGCGGAGGAGGGAATTAAGGTGAACGCCGCCGACCCGGGTTTAACAGCGACCGACCTTAATGGCCACATGGGTAACCGCAAACCGGAAGATGCAGCTCCGATCGCAGTTCGCTTGGCCACACTTGACAGGTTTGGGCCCACGGGTGGGTTCTTTCTCAACGATAACGCGGACACGTGCCCCCCGAAACATCGTTGGTAGGTAAAATGAAGACGCGTTTTATCAACGGTTCAGACGTGGTGCCGCCCTTCAGAAAGCTCGTGTCCCAACAGTCCACGACAGTACGGGCAACCACAGTACATTCATCAATACATACGTGCCGGCGTGAAGTCCGGCAATCGGATGTGCTCTCGCAGGGAAGCATGCACGCCAGTCACCACCGTCAGGAGATTTGTCGTTTTTTTTGCGATGGACTCAACGGAGCCCCTTAACGCACTAGGATCTGTGGCCACGAATCAGCCTATATCTTCGAATTCCTCCTTGTCCTGACGCCTTTTCCACTAGACTTAGAACGTTCTCTGCGGCCCTTAAAAACCACATTGGCGCCTCAATTTTTTAAAAGGAAAAACGCCCGTGTCCTCGCCATGCCTAAACGATCTCCCCGAACCCTATTTCACAAAATCGCTCGCGCATTTGAATGCGATCCAGAACGCTCCGTCGCGCCATGCCTTATTCGAAGCGCTGGATATCGGATTGAATTATCTTCGAGAGTTGAGCGCTCGACACGTTTTGACCCTAGAGGAAACGGTAGAGCTTGGCCGACTATGGGGAGATGCGGCAGACAGACGCTTGCGGGCTTTACCTGAGCAGGGCGCGCCTGCTTCGATCCATTTTTTTACGAAAAATCCCCCCCTTGAGACAACACTCGATCCGGTCACGCAAAATGCTCTTCTGCATTTACTATCATTAGCTGAACGAGATACGGGTCAGTCGCGCAAAGCCGCCAATTTCTTATTAGCGTGGTGGAATGCTGTTGAAAATGGTGGATTTGATCTTACGGATCTTTATGGTTTGAACCAAGAGTCTGCATCTGCTTGCGCCGTTTTATTTGGTTGGGTAGCAAAACACGATGACACCCCTAAAAAACTTGGTTATGGCACTCGGTTTGAAGCTCTGGCCTTAAAATGGCGCTCACGAGAATAGCACTGCAAGCGACAGCGACTGTGCTGACTTTTAGCGATTGACGGGTAGCTTGGATCTCAATGAGTCACTCGACTTGTACCATTTACGGTCAAAACTTTTACTCTCTCTCCTGTCCGAAATACCTCATTCTCTTGAACCTGTTGAACGTAGGCCCGCATGCTTCCGTCATCTTCTCGGACGGTAATCTCAACGCCTTGGGTGCGCATCAAACCTTCTTCAGTCGCGGAGCCAATGAGTCCTCCAGCAACTGCGCCTATGACCGCTGCAACGATGCTACCCCTCCCGCCGCCAATTGCACTACCTCCTACTCCTCCAACAACAGCACCTGCACCCGCTCCAATGGGTGTTTTTGTACCCTCAATTTTGACCGGTCTCAATGAGTAAATAGTCCCCATCCTAACCGTTTGCGCTGCTCGCGCGTCATCTCTTGAGTACGAGTCACCGCCTAAATTCTGAGCACAGCCTCCGACGCCTAATAAGCTGGTTAACAGAATTGCCGCCGAAGATAAAGCTACAGATGTTTTCATCATGGATACTCCTACGTAATACGTTTGACACTAATTCCATCTAGCTGTCACGCAGATCTTTAGTCTGATTGGCACTTCAAAACCCAAAAGTCATACTGTGCAGTCATGACGAAAAAATGGCCCCTTTCTGTGTCGACGAGGAGAAAATTACCTCTTTGACATATTGGCTTTTATTGCCTATCAGCAATCAGCACTGCCATGCCAAGCTGCTCGACCAATGTTGGGTAGAATGTTGCTCTGGCGAGTTAATATTGTTGAATTTTTAAGGGGGGATGCAGATATGTGTTTTTCTCTCTGACTGACCAACGAAAAATATGGTGACGGAAACCTCTAACGGCATATTCGAACGTGAGAAATTTCACGGCTTGGCCTAGTTTTAAAAGGCACCTGTAGCTATGGATGCCGACTCTTAGATTTGCATGGAACACACTGGGCACAAAGTGAGTCTACTTGTTCGTAGCCGTTATGGAGAACCAAGATGCCAGAAGAGACGCTCAAATTATTAGAGAAATTGCTACTTGCTCGCGGCCCGGGTGGCCAGGAAGACGAGGTACGTGAAATTTGCTTCAACGAGCTGAGCAAATATTGTGACGATGTTTCGATAGACGATGCAGGGAATGTGAGAGGGTTAATCAAGTCACATGCGGAATCGAAGCGTGAACGACCCATTCGCGTCATGGCCCACCTCGATGAAATAGCCATGATTGTCAAAAAAGTTAGAAGCGATGGATCTCTTGAAGTGGTGGCGCTGGGTGGGGCGAAACCTATCAGCTTTGGCGTGTGCCCCGTAGAAATCATGGGAAATGCCAAGTGCCTACCTGGCGTCCTATCATATGGATCCATGCATAACAGCGGCACTTCTTCCCAAGGTCAAGACGTACTGAAAGGCGCAGTTACGTGGGAGGACGTTTATGTCGTAACTCGGTGCACCGTGGCTGAGCTGGCTGACGCAGGAGTACGACCGGGTACGCGGGTAGTTCTTAGCAAACACTGGCGTCGGCCCTACACATTGAAAGATGCAGTGGCAGCACACTTTCTTGACGACCGTGCCCCCTTAACAGCCGTGATAATGACTGCGCAGCGGCTAAACAGCAGACGGCCAGAGCTTAAGCAAGACGTATGGATAGTCTGCACAACGCTGGAGGAGGAGTCGAATGCCGGGGCGTTGTATGCAGCCTCTCGGTTACCTGGGGATACCACCATCGCCGTCGAAGTTGGCCCTGTGTTAGCCGAGTATGGAACCATTCTGTCTGCAGATCCAATTGTGAACACGGGTGATGAAAAAGGTTATTACACCCGTTCTGTTGTCGACGAGCTTATCAAAGCCGCTGAGTGTGCGGGATACACCCCACAAGTTGCGTTGTTAGTGAACTTCGCGTCCGACGCCAGCGCGGTGATGAGCGCGGGTATCGCCGCTCGCGCAGGTTGCCTAGCAATTCCAACTGAAAATACGCATGGTTTTGAGATTGTGCTTCTAGAAGGCATTGATGCCTGTGCAGCGACGCTTACTGAGTACCTAACCAAAACCATGGACGAATGATGCACGCGTCACTGTGCCTAGCTATCTTTCTTTATATTGCCTCGCGTCGGAATGAAGGAGTCGTCCATTGGTTATCGCATGCCTAGGTTGGGGGTCGTTGATTTGGAAACCTGGTCGCCTGCCTCTGTCGACCGGTTGGTTCGAGGATGGCCCTCTCGTTCCGATTGAGTTTTCAAGGGTGAGTGATGGCGGCGAATTGGCTACCGCCATCTGTATAAATGCCCCAGTCTGTAGAGTGTTTTGGGCCGTATTGAATGTTCAATCACTCGAGGAGGCCTGTGATGCACTGCGCGGCCGGGAGCAGATACCGAAAGATCGCCAGGATGGTGTCGGGGTATATATTTGCGCTGGAGCGGGGAGGGGGATCATCGCTGAATGGGCTTCGGCTCATCAGGTAGATGCCGTGATTTGGACTGCGCTTCCCCCCAGGTTCGAGAATGTTGAGGGACTCATCCCCACCGTTAATGATGCGATCTCATATCTTTCGAACCTCACTGGAGACACGCTGGATCATGCCCGAAATTATATTACTCAGGTGCCACAACAGATCGATACGCCCTATCGGCGTGAAATAACGCAAAGACTAGGGTGGCACGATTAACCATTTGAATCCGGTTTTGTATGAGTAAGCCCATGAAGGAACCTCGGGTTGATGAACAAATGCCCCTATGTTTGATGCCGACCAATTGTTGTTGGTATTTTTAAGGGTAAGTAATGGTCAGTCTCTTGTTTTGACAAGTGCGTTTAAGAGGCGCTGTAAATTTTCTCCGATTGTTCGGTCAGTCATTGCGGGAAATCTCCTGAGATTCATGCTACTACTTTTGATGACTGACGTCGCCTCCGGCGTTGGCTGTTGAACAACGCCCCGTCGATAAAGGATTCGTAATAACATTAAACGTCGATTTGCGCACAATCTACGTATGGACTCGGCGAACTAACTGAATTGACCTGTCCAGGTATCTTCGGAGGATGTCGTTGTTCGCCGATGACGATCGAGCCGGTTTCTTTGGTTCAGCGATCGCGTTTATTGTGGGTAACCTACCCGAAAAGTAAGTCATACTTGTCCCCAAGGTTAAGAATATACAAACCTGTTCCTAAGCAGCGATCAAGATTTAGTGGCATTTCCGCCACTCCTAAGCATAAAAAAGTGATCTGTCGAGAGTTTGTCCAGTTAGTTTGGCAGGATTCTCTGCTGCGCTCTGAAGCGCGCTACTCTTGTTCAATTGCCCCCATTCTTTAAAGCTGATTGGAGCGCCGTTTATGCTTAATGGATCAGTTGCTAGAACGCGATACGATCGCGGGTTGGAAACATTCAACGATCGGCTAAAAATTTCGTTATGCTATTCCGGAATCAGCTTAGAGCAGTTTGTTATTAAGCTGGCACCTTACTGCAACTGCACTGAAGTAGAAATCAGCGAATGGTTAAGGGGAGTCAAATGTCCTCTTTCGGCGCAAATTCCGCGAATAGCAATGATATTGAATGTCAAGATAGTCTGGCTACAAACCGGTCTTGGTGACATGCGATGCTCTGTCACTCCCTAACCAATATTCCTAGTGAAATACAGGCTGTCATCGTCGTCAATGAGCGATTGCTAGAGAAGCGGTCAGCCTGAGCGTGATAGCACATCCGTACAATTCGTAACTACCTCAAAGCGCTAATCTAAAATGGTAGAAAGCTTGCCGGTTGGCGAGGCTGTTACGGTTTCTTTGGGGAACGAGGAAGTTTTCTATAACAGGAGTTGGGAAAGCCGTTTTTTCTTTAGTTTAAAATCAGTTTCTCGAAAAAGTAGGATTTCGGGGCTGAAGCAGGCAATGCAAGACAACCTACTTATATTTTGTTGCAGGAGCGCGTATGAAAATTAATGAGCTGCTAACCCGTTTGGCAATGACTTTCGTCGTATTGGCATCCCCTTCAGCGTTTGCCGAACCAGCTAAACCCACCATTGTTCTGGTGCACGGTGCTTTCGCAGGATCAAGCAGCTGGAATGGGGTCATAAAAATTCTTGAGAAAGATGGATACACTGTTGTTGCCGCCGCAAATCCGCTGCGTAGCGTCAAGAGCGACGCTCAGTCCATTCAGAACCTCGTTAAAAGCATCAAGAGTCCAGTCGTGCTCGTCGGTCATTCCTACGGCGGCCCGGTGATAAGTGAAGCGGCTTACGGCCAGGCGAATGTGAAAGCTTTGGTGTATGTCGCTGCGTTTGCACCTGAAAACGGTGAGAGCGCCGTAGCACTAACGGGTAAATTTCCGGGAGCCACCCTTGGCCCTACTCTCGACACGCCTATTGCACTGGAAGGCGGCGGCAAAGATCTTTATATCCAGCAGGATAAATTTCCTAGTCAATTCGCAGCTGACGTACCCGTGGCCGATGCTCGCCTGATGGCGGCCACCCAGCGCCCCGTTACTGAAGAGGCGCTAAACGAAGCGGCAACAGATGCAGCATGGAAAACAATTCCGTCGTGGTGGATCTTCGGTGATAAGGACAAGAATATTCCTCCACAAGCGATGGCATTCATGGCTGACCGTGCTAAGTCCAGACAGACCGTTGTAGTGAAGGGCGCATCTCATGTGGTGATGGTTTCGAACCCTCGGCCAGTGGCGCAAATAATCGAGGCAGCTGCAAAGTCTTAATGGGATAGCCGAACCATCTAACAAGAACAATTGAAGTATTAATTAGCGCTCACGTGTTTAGTCATCATCTTTCGCGTAATGGCGAGAGTTGGAGGTACCGTGCCAAACCAAATCCGTACTCAATCCAGTTCACGTAGACAAATACTTAAAGTTGGCGCTACGGCGCTAGTCGCCAGTTCGATTACCGCCATTGGGATAGGTAGCGATGTTGCCCAGGCGGGAGCTACGGCCCCGATTCAAAAAGGACAGAACGCGATGACCAGCTTCACTACAAGTGACGGCACCGAAATCTTCTACAAAGATTGGGGCACGGGACAGCCGATTGTATTCCACCACGGCTGGCCTCTCAGTGCAGACGATTGGGATGCACAAATGCTGTTTTTCGTTTCCAAGGGATATCGAGTGATCGCGCATGATCGGCGCGGGCATGGTCGCTCCACGCAGACCTCGACCGGCAATGACATGGACACCTATGCTGCTGATGTAGCTGCCTTGGTCGCTCATCTGAAGCTAAAGAACGCCGTGCACATCGGCCATTCCACCGGCGGCGGCGAAGTAGCTCGTTATGTTGCCCGCCACGGTGCTGGCCATGTCGCCAAAGCTGTGTTGATCGGCGCGGTTCCTCCTGTAATGGTGAAGTCAGCCAACAATCCTGGCGGACTTCCGATCGACGTGTTCGACGGTTTCCGCTCTGCACTAGCTGCCAATCGTGCGCAGTTTTATAGAGAAGTACCCATTCCGTTCTACGGTTACAATCGCGAGGGCGCCTTTGTTTCTGAGGGGGTTAAGGAAAATTGGTGGCGCCAAGGCATGATGGGCGGTGCTAAAGCACACTATGACTGCATCAAGGCTTTCTCGGAAACCGATTTCACCGAAGACCTTAAAAAGATCACAGTTCCTGTGCTGATCCTACACGGCGACGATGACCAAATCGTTCCGATTGCTGACTCAGCGGAGCTGTCCATCAAATTAGTAAAAAACGGTACGCTTAAAATCTACAAGGGCTATCCACACGGAATGTGCACCACCCATCCAGAGGTGATCAACCAAGACCTATTGGCGTTCATCAAAGTTTGATCTGCAATAAGCCTCCTCCTAAGTTGGAGGAGGCTGTGTAACTCCAACTGTTGCAGCCACCGCAAGCCAGCCAACCGCGATAACCATCAGCTAATGTTGGTTGTCTCGGACAGCGCACGCCAATCTTTTATCTCTCCTAGAACACGGTTCATTTCCGAAGAAGCGATGCTGACAGCGTCGGCACCGACAACAAAACACAATGGCGGTTGTGGATGTTGGGCCACGTTAATAAATGTACTTGCGAGCTTTTCTGGATCGCCAGGCTGTTGCTGGTTATAGTTGTCGAACTGACTTCGTAGGGTGGTAGAGGTGCTGGAGTAATCCTCTAGTACGGAGTCACCGTATCGCACTGAATTTGCTGCCAAGAAATCAGTACGAAAGTAGCCTGGTAAAACGCTAGTGACTTTGATACCAAACTGCGCGACCTCATCTGCTAAAGAAGCTGAGAAACCTGCAACCGCAAATTTGCTTGAACAGTAAACGGTTGCGCCAGCGAACCCGGCCATGCCTCCTATCGACGAAACGTTAAAAATGTGACCGAAACGTTGGGTTCGCATCAGGGGCAGCACCGCACGCGTCACGTGCATCAAGCCAAACACGTTCGTTTCAAACTGCTCTTTAATTGCGACCTCGCTGACTTCTTCGAACTGTCCTAACTGTCCATACCCCGCATTATTAATCAGAACATCAATACGCCCGTATCTTGCAACCGTGGCCTCGACTGCAGATTGAGCTTGGCCCGGTACTGTTACATCTAATGACAGAGCGAGTAGACACTCAGCTTTTTCATTTGGAAATGCCGCTTGAATCGCGCCCGCGTTGCGGCTCGTTGCTACAACACGATAGCCCGGGTTGAGGGCCACTCGGACAATCGCAGCGCCGAGCCCGCGACTTGCTCCCGTGACAAACCAAACGGGAGCTTCAGATATCGGACGGTTCAAATTAGATAGAGTCATTAAGGATACTCATGGTGGTTGTGCAACCAATCTAAAAGAACGGCAGGAGCATGCGTTAGCCTAATACTGGCTAATTCTTGCCCAATGCTAGTGACATATCCACGTTGTGAATGGCTGGGAAACTATCATTGATTCATTTGGCCGGTATGACGATCTGCGAAACAAGACTTTCTACCCTGCAGGAGTCGATATAGAACAGCAGGCTCAATGGGCGTTCTCATTCTTCGTCCAGCAACACGAATTCGGATACTGCCTGCCTCCCCATTTTAGTCGTGCTCGTCTGTTGAGACGGCGAACTCAATCCGGACGGCGACATACATAAGCGCAAGTCTGATAAGGAAACTCGATAGTCTCGTGTCCGCGTAGCGCCGGGTGGGTCTGAATCAAATTCATCAGTTGCTCCGCCACCCTGTCTTTCTCCTCAGCAGGAAGCGCCGCGATGAAGCTGACTGACAGAAATCGATCAAGGATCACAGACTTTGCGCTGCCTTTATGGGTGTAATTGAAGCAGGTCAATTCGGGCTCCGAGAAACGGCCGTTGTTGAACGGACGGCGCCATTTGCCGGTATGAAAGCGTGGGGTATCGCCTTCGTAAGGCGTGATGATCTCAGTGATGGCGGCCACCCAGTCGACTGACTCGTCGCGCACGTTCCAGACCAGCCCGAGCCGGCCTCCCGGTGTAAGTACGCGGTGAATCTGGTGCACCACGGTGCGCTGGGTTCTTACGCAACGGTGTATTTGCGAAATTCAGTCGAGCAGGCCGACGTGATAGCGTTTTTGACTGGCATCACAGGCATCGAGTGCGTGCTAACTCGTGCGCAAGCCGCTGACCGCTTCGAATTGCCGGAAGACCGTATTGGTGATTTGATCGTTCTCGCGGAGCGGCTGACGGTGTTAGGGACTGCGGCCGAGGAACACGACTTATCCGGACTTGTGGTGCCTTTGCGCTCACACGGCGGCGTGTCCGAGCAAAAAGTACCATTGATTTTCAACCGCAAGTTGTCCGGTTTCAGCAATCCCGATCGCCTTCGTAACTTCGACATCATCGATATTGCGCTTAACCATTTGACTTGATTCCATGATGTCGCTGCGCTTGCCTTGTTTCACGCAAAGACTTGTAAGCGCAGCGAAGGCGTGGGCATAGCTATATCACTGGAAAAATCGCGGTAAACGACGTTCCACAATCTGCAGTGGAACTCACCGAAATCGTTCCCCCGTGCGCCGTAACGATTTCACGAACTATGAATAGACCGAGTCCTACACTGCGCAGCTCGCTATCTTTTTCTGAGCCGCGCTTCATGGGTTCAAACAGCTCTGCGACAGCCGATTCCGGAATCACTGGGCCGAAATTGTGAACCACTATGCTCGCGTGGTCGCTTTCCACTTGGGAGGTCACAGTAATAGGTTGCAGCAGGTCGCCGTAGGCAACACTGTTTGCCACTAGGTTTCCAATGATCTGTTGGATTCGATCTGGATCAAGTCTCACATCGCCGTTCCCCAATGTTTGATGAACGATTTCCGCATCGGGGAATGCTAGTCGAAGTTCTCCAACACCCTGAGCAACTATGGAGTGCAGCTCTAGAGTAGATAGGGAAACCGCTATGCCGCGACCCACTCTTGCCAGCGCGAAATCCAACAAATCTGCGATCATTCGATGGGCACGATCCGCAGAACTGCTGATGTGGTTGAGCATGACCTGTTCTTTGCCGCCAGGCATTTTCCGATTGAGAATTTCTGTGGCCATCTTGATGGCCGTTAACGGATTTTTGAGGTCGTGGCTGACGATGGCAACCATCTGCTCAGCAAATAATGCCCGTCGCTTGGATTTTTCGTAGGCGGTGTTGAGCTTCTCCTGAACCTGCGCGAGGGCAGCGTCGGCAGCCGTCTTTTTGGCCAAAAGTTCCTCTGCCAGCTGTCGTGCTTTCAATAACTCCAGTTCGTACCTGTCTCTGTCAGCGGTGCAGAACAACGCCAACTCATAGTAAACCCCTGACTCATGCTGCCGACGTACGCCGTTGAGGAGCATTGAAATGAGCGATTTATCCCGGTGGATCAAATCGAGTTTGACCTCTGCCACTGAGCCCTGCATCCGCATCAGAGGTGCCCAATGTGTCTGATGGAAAATTCGTCCGCCCATCGTGAGCAAGTTTTGGAATCGCTGGCCTTCCAGCTCACCTGGCCCACAACCGATCCAAGTGCAGAAGGTTTGATTGACGCGCACTATGCTTCCGTTTTCGAGCGTGACGATCAGGCCGCAAGGGGCATGGTCAAATAGCGAGTCTGGGTCGGGGAGGCCTGCTGTTTTACCTGCCATCGCTAGCTTCTGTCCAAGGCAGCAGGAACCTGTCCATAGCTTCCGAGCAAGCGCTCGGTGCACTCATGTGCGGGCAATGGCCAATATTGTCCACAAGGCAAAGTGTGCTGTTGGGCATTATTTGATGCAGGTATTCGCCGACAGCGAGGGGGGCAATGATGTCGTCCGTGGACTGTAAAATCAGCGTCGGAGTTGTCAATCCGCTTACGTCCTCCCGGTTGTCGGACATAAACGTCACGCGGGCAAAATGCTTGGCTATTTCAGGATCAGTACGACAAAAGCTGTTGGTGAGCTTCTCGCTTAGATCGGGTTGGCCGGGTGCGCCCATAATCACGGGTGCCATTGTGCTTGACCATCCGAGATAATTGCTATCGAGGGTATGGAGTAAGGACTCAATGTCATCGAGCGTGAACCCTCCTGTGTAATCTCCGGTATCGATATAGCAAGGCGAAGGCCCGATCATCACATGAGCAGCGATACGGTTTTGGTGAGCGCGATCTGTCAAAGCACCGATCATGGCGCTGACGGAGTGACCGATGATAATGACTGGGCCAACAGCGAATTCATCGATTACCTCAGTTAGATCCTGCGCATAACCCTGCAGCGTTCCGTATTTGTTCCGTTCGTAAGCTTCCAAGTCGGACTGCCCAGCACCGACCAGGTCGTAGAGAACTACCCTGAATCGACTGGTGAAATGCTCAACCAGGTAGCACCACATGGTTTGATCACAACCAAAGCCGTGGGAAAAGATCAGCGTGGCCGAGCCGTCGCCTACTACATTTACGTTATTGCGGTGCAGGACAGACATGCTAGGTGCTCAGAATGATTCAGATGGAAACTCACGTGCAGCTCGCAGTGTAGACAGCAGCATCCTCTACGTCATCGTCGGGATGCAATAATGCTGATATCTGGTTCCTGCTCAATAGCTGCGGCAGCGCATAATGCTGTCCACTCTTCGGGATCGAGTAGAAAAATGGAAATGCGCCCCCCTTTCAGGCTAACGATGGCAGTGGCCCTTTCGGACTATCGTCTGGCCCAGGGCGAGATCGTTACCTGCATGGAAATGGAACTGCATACGGTGAGATTTGGCGGCAAAAGCCGTTGAGACTGGATCGTGCGTTAGACGTGTGGATGCAGCTACCTAGAAAGTATTAGGGGCTGAGAAATCGCTAGTTTTGGGTGGATTCCCTTACCTACATGACGCTCATAGAGCGTTTGCTGGCAGAGGCGGGCGGTATAACCCTCGTTCAGGATGGAAGCCCACAATGCTGAGTCATTGATATAGGATGATCAGACACTGACCTGCTCGCGAAACACGCTCAGGTAGTTTGTTTTTCCAAGGCCGTAGGTTCAACCCTCAAGCGGGATCAGCTGCATAATGGTCATCGGCTCCGGGTGAGTTCGTAGCAGAGTCAAGCCATCTAGGGTGCCGGCTGCTTTACCGTTGTAAAAAAAGACCCCCTCTCGAATCTCACCGCACTGCTCCTGCTTAGGCCCCTCGAAATAGACGCCCTTTTGCACATAGCCTATGCGATCACCATCAAAGTGAAGTTCATAAGCTGTGGATGGATCGTACTGCTCTTCAACCATTGTGGTGACTCCGTTTTACAGCTGACACCGATCCGGAGTGGAGTGGTGAGGTCTTTTTTAACATCCGATGAGGATATGAATGCCTCCCGTCGAGCTGGTAGAGAAAAGGCCTTCCCTTTTGGTTAAACAAACCTAGAGGGAAGGCTTTGTTACCTGAGGCTGGGCTCAAGCCCATGGGACATTCAATTTACCGGGTTCGATTGAGCCTTCATCTTATCCTCAATTTTTGCATCTACTGCAGCACGAACTTGATCAACACTGAAGCTCGCGGGTTTTTGGCTGGGTGGATAATCGATGAATGTCTGCAAAAACGCTGCTGACTTCATGACTGCCAATTCGGTTAAGTAGACGTTCTTCGTAGCCCAGTCGTAGTATTGATCAGAAACGATATCTGCTCGTTCAAATGGATCCATGCGCAGATTGAATATTTTCGGTACACGCAGGCACACGAAAGGTTCACTCCATACCTTGAAACCACCCGGGGCACGCTGTTCGCAGAAGACCGCTTTCCAGTTATCGAAACGCATCGACACCAGCACGCCATCGTCATTGAAATAGTAAAATTCCTTGCGTTCGCTATTCGGCGTCTGGCCTGTCAGGTAAGGCAGTTGGTTGTAGCCATCCAGATGCACCTTAAAGTTGGTTCCTCCCGAAGTCGGTGCCCAACCCTTTAGTAACTTGTCTTTCACACCGGCGTCGCCAGCGGCGGCCAACAGAGTTGGAAACCAGTCAAGACCAGAGAACATCTCGTTGGAGACCTCACCCGGCTTGATTTTGCCCGGCCAACGGATAATAGCCGGTACACGATACGCACCTTCCCAGTTGGAGTTCTTCTCGTTACGGAACGGCGTAGTTGCCGCGTCCGGCCACGAGAACTGGTTGGGGCCATTGTCGGTGGTGTATACGACGATGGTGTTCTCTGTAATTTTCAAATCATCAAGGGTTTTAAGCAATTTTCCGACGTCGCCGTCGTGCTCGATCATGCCGTCTGCGTACTCGTTGCCCGGCATGCCACTCTGACCTTTCATCGAGTCGCGAACGTGGGTAAACAAGTGCATGCGCGTAGTGTTCATCCAGACGAAGAAAGGTTTGTCAGCCTTCACCTGTTTCTCGATAAATGCTTGCGCAGCGGCGGTGGTTTCGTCGTCAATCGTTTCCATGCGCTTGGTATTTAGCGCGCCGGTGTCTTCGATTTTACCGTCGGCGAAGCTATGGATTACGCCGCGCGGAGTGAAAGCCTTTGTAAACTCCGGAGAGTCCTTGGGCCAGTTTGGACGTTCTGGTTCTTCTTCGGCGTTCAGATGATAGAGGTTGCCGAAAAACTCGTCGAAACCGTGGTTTGTCGGGAGATATTCGTCACGGTCACCGAGGTGATTCTTGCCGAATTGACCGGTGACATAGCCTTGGGACTTTAGTGCTTGGGCGATAGTGATGTCACGCTTTTGAAGCCCGACCGTCGCTCCCGGAAGACCGACTTTCGAAAGGCCGGTACGCAAAGGCGTCTGACCAGTGATGAATGAGGATCGACCAGCGGTGCAACTGTTCTCCGCATAGTAATCGGTGAACATCATGCCTTCTTTCGCTATCCGGTCGATGTTTGGCGTTTTGTAACCGACAACACCCATCGAGTAGGCGCTGATGTTGGTCTGTCCGATGTCATCACCGAAGATCACAAGGATGTTGGGTTTTTCAGCCGCTGTGGCAGTTGCCGACAGCGCCATCACCGAGGTCGCCACTAGGGCGAGCTTGGGTAGCCACGTGCGTATGCGATTCATTGAGTACTCCTTTCGCTAGATTTCGCCGCTATTTGCGACCAACTCAGTTCCGATCCCGCCTATTTATTTCCGTTACGTCTGCTTGGCCATTTTCGCAAACGCCTAGCCACTTGGACGACATGTCAACGATAGTCCAGTCGCGGGTTTTTGCTTCATCTTCCGACGACGAAGTCAATTTGGTCGCGAAGAATGTGACGGTGTGCAGCTGATGAGGCAAAAATACTGCTCGTTTTTTTCCGTGCATGAATTACCGTTTTCGTTGCGTAGCGCAACATTTTGAAGCGGTAGGCTGTGGAACCACTTTCTATAAGAAACAAATGTGTATTCGCGTCGGCGAATCAACTCTCCGACTATAAGAAGAGAACTGTTAATACGAATATAAGTGGTTGTTTCCACGGCGCAGATACATCAGTCATCACGAATTACTTTGCTGAAAGAAGGTTTTGGCTGAGTGCTGTTTATATTGCTCGATTCATCGAGCTCGGTTTCTCGAGGTGAAGATATGAATAAAGTGCTATAGATCTCTTCGAATATCGCCTGCTCAAAAAGCTTAGTGTCTCGTGACTCTCTTTGGAATAATGTGCTTTTGAGTTTCTGCGGCCAATATATCGCTACTACGCCACCATATGCGTTTCGCGATGCTACTTTGTGCCGAAGTTGCATAGAAAATTCGCGATTTGGTTCTACTACAACATGAGCTATGCCACAGACCTTCCTTGCGAGTCTGTCAGGGATTACAGAGTATTGATTTTTATTGCTCGCGCTCACGTAGATCACTGGAAGTTTGCAGTTTATATTCGTTTTTATTATTTCCGCAGCTGTTTGTTTTCCGGCGCATGAATCTTCTAATATGACGGGATAAACAGTTACGGTTAATTTGCCGTCAAAGCCTCCCCCGAATTTGCTAATGAGGTTAAACAACAATGTTGGCTTTAAGGTTTCCAGATGCTCGTTCCAGATGTCGGTCGCGGCACGCGTGATCGAAACACTGACCCAGAGAGATTTTGGCATTGTTAGGATGTGTACATCAATTGCTGTGAATGTATGAATTGCATTGTTTCTATACTTGATGAAATTATTTTCTCTGTTTTTGGATTGGAACACCTCAATACTCTCTAAATCCTCGGAATAAACAAAGCACCCCTGGCCCCTAAGAGATTCAAGGATTATTTCCGTAACCTTTGTGAATGGCAGATCTATTAACCACTGAAGAGTTTCAAATAAAATCTCCTCCCGGGAAGCACATTGGTGAAGTGGGAAACAAAACTCCGAGCGCATAATTATCTCCTAGACTTTATAATTTCCTATGAGCAAGGGGCATTTAGGTTTCGAGTTCAGCTAACGTGCTGTTGGAGCGTGCAGAGCTAGTTTAGACTCGAATTTCCGAATAAAGGAAAGCGTAGCATCTGCAACGATTCATAGATGAGACGTAGCGGCTGTTTGCTTTTGGGAAGGGTTCATGAGGATCTTAGAGAGCTATACAGGCGGAGCGCGCAGGTGTGGGAAATGGAAGCCGGCAAGCCCCGCGACTGACTACAGGGCTCGCTTATGACTGCCGTCCGCCATGAGGAGGTACGTCACAAATCCTGAATAGAGATCTTCTTTTCAATAGCGAGCTAGTATCAATCCATTTGAATCTCAGTCATATCCATTGACCGACCCTATACCTGCGCTCCACCAGGGAGGCGGAACATGTCATTGAATTCCGAATCTGCACGACCCAAAGACTTCATCGAAATGTTACCCCCTACGTTTTCACCTACGTGCCAGAGCTCAAATTTCGGGAGGTTGAGCCACGCCGGCGGCTTCGCCTCTACTGGAAAAGCCGATTTGGTTTGATAGGTGGCGACACCTTCCATTATCGAGACCAGAGCGATACCGTGAGTTTGTGCATACTTTATCGCTCCGGATTGAAATCCTGATGTAGTAAAAAGCAGTCCTTAATGAGCGCCCAGAGACCTGATTTTGTCGTGCAGCACCTGAACCAGCTCACGTTCAACCGGGTGACGGTGTTTCTTGCACTCAATTAGCACCGTGAATTCGGCGCCTCCAAAGGCTTGAAATTTCGCCAGTACATCGATCTGGTAAGTGGAGTCGTAAGCCTCAAGCTTTACGTTGTGAATGACCTCGAGCGAGGTCAGCTCACCACTCTGTTTGAGAATCCATTCCCTGACTAAATACTCGAATTCAGTCGCTGTGATATCGAGATTGGGATTCGCCATCGGTGGAAACATTTGACGTCCTTAAACTGAGTGATTGTCCGCACATCTTGTAGCTGGTGGGTGGCTGTACAGCCCCAGCGGCTACCGTGAAATTATCGCGAGCGGAGCCAACCGTCCATTTTTCCAGCCTACCGGCCTCAAATAGCGTTGGCGTTCCTAAATCTGAAGGCTTGAGAATCTATTGTCTTTCACAGGGAAGGGAATTACTCGAGGATCTCTTCATTCGCTGCGACCCTGTGATGATCGACCTTCGATATCTTCGACCCTCCTTTGTCCAGCAGTGCTGAGCTAACTCGTCAGTGACGTCGATGATCTCCGATCACCAAAGTAGGCGGTGGTGTGAGGATAATGAATGCCCACCAAAGAGACTTTTGTCGTTGAGCCGCAAATGCTTGAAGCCGCACGGGGGATGGAATGAGCACTCCTACGGCTCCGAGTCGCTGTGTTTGCGAGGATTGTCATAACTCAATTGCGTGTTGCCCCCAACGTCAGCTGAAAGCTCATCTGGGACTACAGTTGAGGATTTCATCTAGATGAGTCATCTACCCGTTCCTGCAGGTGCAATAAAAGGGCCTCTTTCAAATCGAGCAGCGCCTCACACAGTCGCCGATCTTCCCGAGCATCACCTGAATTTGGTTTGAAAGCTTGCGCGTGCCGAAGTAGAACTTCGGCATCGTTTGTGTTGAGGTCAAAAGTGATCATGTGGATCCTGGAGTTTGGAGGAGGGGAGCCTTAACAGGCGAAACCATGGCTAAGCCTATCGAGGTCTGCTTTTACGACTTCATATCCCTCTTGACTGTGAGCCATTTGCAACCGAGAACAATCACTGGCTTCTACTGCCGGTTGATTCAGCCAATGATCGGCTTTGGGTTTGTTGCCAAAAATTTGCTCAGCCTGGCGCTGAATCAGCTCAACATAATTCATTATCTGACCCGCTTGAGACCCATTGACGAAGGGTGACGGTATTTTGATTTCGAGCTTTTCTCTCGGGTAGCAGAAGAGTACCGGCGGTTGGTGCACGTGTTAATGAGGCTACCTAAGGTAACGTTGTGAGGAGAGCGGTGCATCGATCTTTGCGAACTGGAGCTGTGAAACGCGGTTGCTAACGTTTATTCCCGGCGCGGGCCATTCTCACGCTCTGACGAGCCTTGCTGCCCTTGGGTCTAGGTAACCACCCAATGAAACCATCAGAAAAAAAATAGCAGAGCGCGAAGGGCTGCAATCGATAATTCGCTAAATCAGCTACGGCAGAGTATCCGGATTTTGCAGCTAGCGACTCTGTGGCCTTCGATAATTTTATCGTAGAAAAGACAAGGAAGGGCATTAGCCTCGTCCAGGCGCTTGAGGCATTGGTCGCGCTCAAGCACAGTCACCGATCATGAGCCTCCGAATTGGCTTTATGGGCATGTATCTGATACGCATCCAATCAATCTGTGCTGCTCATCCATTCTTCAACTTGGAAGTCCCAACTTGGAGTACAAAAATCAAGTGTTGGCCAATAATTCTGGAATTTTCTATAATCCAGCTTCAACGCCTCTGTCCGTGATTTTTTGTCGATCACGGCCCAAGCGCAACACATTCTCTCTTTCCAGTCTTCCGCAGCGAGCAAGGCATCTCCTATATCAAGTTTGCCTCCGAGGCCGTACAGTCGAGAGTTGAAAAAATCAACTGCAACGTGAGCATAGTTAGGTTGATGGAGGGCAACCGCATCGGCAAAGTTATAGAGCAAGCCGATCCCTTGGAAAATCGAGCGCGTGATCGACTCTTTTTTTCTGTCGTGTGCTGTGTTTCTAACACACGTCCAGCATTAGTTTGTAATAGACGGACATCGATGGAGAAGGTTGGCATGATCAGATCCTCATTCTATTAGCATTTCGGTGCATACTTTCCTACGATTCCGCAGTGGGGATTTCCGCACAAAATCGTGAAACATCATGTTGAACGAGTCAAAGCCAGGCCAATAATTTTTATTTTCCTCGTCGTCATAGACATATCCGAGCGCAAGTGCTTGTTCTTGATAGCTCAAAATCGGCCAAGTAAGGGTGAAACGCTCCCGCCAAGTTTCAGCTCGCACAAGAGCACACGCAGTCTCCCAGTCCAATGACGCCAGATTACCCAACGCATCGGTAACATTGGTTTCACGGGTAATTTCTTCCCAATCATCTACGAGCGCTTGCATTTTGTCAAACACATACAAGATCCAGCCGATAGTTTGAAATTTGCACTCGCGCACTGACTGCGGAACATCACCCAAGTCATTAAAAATCACAAAAGCAGTTTTGGTATTTTCTGAATGCTCAACGTGAATAGAATAAGACTCCACTGCATAACTCCTTTTTATTGTTGTATGAACAAGCTAGCATGAGAGTTTTTTACCTTGCAAGAGAGTTTTGCTTGACAAAAATCAAGTGATATATATACAGGCATCCTATTAAGCAATGAGGACTTAACAAGGCCCTGCTCAAATGATGCAGAAGAGTTAACCCTGGAAAACCTGATTTTATCGATGAGTGATAAGACCGACCTATGACCTAGCTTATCGCTTGGTAATAGTCATGAATTCACTGCGCCGAGTTTACCTGGCTCGATTTAGATGACTTGTCTCAAAGCCAAGGGGAGGAAAAGTACTGCAAATTTCAGCAGAAAAAGACGGTTTCTGTATGCCCAAATACGTCGCAACAGGCTAGGAGCAGTCACTCCACAATGACTGGAAAATGTCTACTGCTTACATGCTGGTCTTTTTGAATATCCTGCGAGCATAACCAGCCCGTTGGCGGCCTTGTCCGCCAGCAGGCATGACGTCAGCTCGGGAAGCTATCGCGATAAGCCCAATGTTTGGCTTGGTGGTCGGGCGGGTAATCAGGCACGGCCCTCGTGTAGACGGCAGGATCAGCCACTGACGCTCTGTGGCGGCGACACCAGCTCAATCCGCGTGACCCACGGCGCTTGAAAATAGAACCAGCGAACGCCGTCCGGCTTGGTAATGGGCTCGTTGAGAAGGGTCACATTCAAGCGCGTGAGGGTAGCCAGGCTGCCGTCCATATCAGCGGTACGCAAGGCCAAATGGCTGGCACCTGCGTCGTCACCGTGGGGTTGGGTTTGATTGATCTCAGTGCCTTGGTATTGAAATAACTCCAGCTTCGCGCCGCCGTCCATTTGCAGCATCACAAAACGTTGCAGCTCGCTGGAGCCATGCCAGCGGAATTGGCTTTTCCACTGATCCGGAATCTTGACAGGGCTGATATCCGAGATCACCCGTGCGCCCATCAGGGCGGAGAAAAAGCGCGGGGCGGCTTCGATATCCGGCACATTGATGCCAACATGATCTATGGCCGAAACTTGAAGCTGTGCGGCTGTGTCTAGAGCGGTGTGGCTTTGCGAGGATATGGTCGCTGCCTGAGTAGCGTTAGTCAGGATCACGCTGATGGCCTGCAGTGGCCAGTGCAATAGGTTCATAACCTGTCCCTCTCGAAAAGGGTTGGCGGGCGCTCGTGACAGTCGCCCGCTGGGTGGTCAGATTTGCGCCTGGCCGCCGTCAACAAATAGCTCGATACCGTTGACGAAGCTTGCGTCATCCGAGGCGAGGAACAACGCGGCGCTGGCAATCTCGTCCGCTTCACCAACACGGCCCATGGGGATCAGCGACGCCAAGTAGTCAAGCAAGCCCTGCTGCTGAGCGGCATCGGGGCCGGCGAGTTCAACCAGGCCAGGAGTGCGGGTGGCTCCGGGGCTGATGGTGTTGATACGCACTTGGCGGTCTTTCAAATCCAGAATCCAGTTCCGGGCAAATGAGCGCACGGCAGCTTTGGAGGCGGCGTATACGCTAAAGGCTGCAGTGCCCGAGCTACCTGCAGTGGAACCGGTGAGAATCACCGAGGCTTTTTTGGCCAGCAGCGGCAGTGCCTTTTGCACAGTGAACAGCACGCCTTTGACGTTGCGATTGAAGGTGTCGTCGTATTGCTGCTCAGTGATGTCGCCCAGTGGCAGCATGGAGCCGCCACCCGCATTGGCGAACAACACATCAATTCGGCCGTGAGTCGCACCAATCTGGTGGTACAGCGCGTCAAGCTGATCCAGGTTGGTGGAGTCCACCCTGACGCCGGTGGCGTTGCCGACAGTGGCGACGGCGGCGTCCAGTTCGGCTTGGCGGCGGCCCGTAATGTAAACGTGGGCGCCTTCCTGAGCGAAGCGTTTGGCAGTTGCCAAGCCGATGCCCGTCGTCCCGCCGGTCACCAGTGCAATTTTGCCTTCGAGTTTGTTAGTCATGGTCGTTCTCCCGTATTTCGATTGAGTGAGTTGCGGTGTGGGAGAAGCTTATCGACGGCGCAGAAGTTTCAAAATAGAATTGTCTGAAACCTATCGTTGCAGAATTGAAATGAGCAGACTTCCAGATTTTGAAGGGTTGGCGATGTTTGCCAAGGTGGCCGAAGAGGGCTCTTTCGCCGGCGCGGCGCGTGTCATGAGCGTGTCGGTGCCAACGGTATCGCGGGCGGTCGCACGGCTGGAGGAGCGTCTCGGTGGGCGATTGTTCAACCGCACGTCGCGGCAACTGGCACTCACCGAATTCGGGGCGAGCATGGCGGCCAAGGCCGGAGAGATTTATCGGCGCGCTGAAGAGGTGGAAAGCGAAGCTCAGGATTTATCGGTTCAGCCACGCGGCCAAGTACGCCTGGCCATCCCCATGTCGTTTGGTCTGCGTTGGGTGGCACCCCTGATGCCGCAGTTAATCCGGCAGTATCCCGAGCTGTCGATTGACCTGCACCTTTCAGACGCCTCGGTAGACCTGATCGCTGAGGGCTTTGATGCGGCATTACGCATTGCCGTATTGCCAGACTCCTCGCTGGTTGCACGGCATCTATGCGCTGTCACCCAATACCTGGTCGCCTCACCAGCTTATCTAGAGACCCATGGCCATCCTGACCAACCCCGCGAACTGGCGGCCCGCACTTGCCTGAGTTATGCATACCGAGCCCGTAGCCAAGTGTGGCGGTTCACCCATAAAGACGGCTCTGAAGAAGACGTGGTGCCCAGCGGCCCGCTAAGAGTGACCAACTCGGATGCGTTACTGCCGGTGTTGCTCGAAGGCCAGGCCATCGCCGAACTGCCCGAATTTATCGCCAGCGAATACTTGAAAGACGGGCGCTTGGTCGTGGTGCTACCAGAATGGAGTATGACCCGTGGCGGCTTGTATTTCGTCACCCCCTCGGCACGCACCCGGCCGGTTAAAATCAAAGCGTTGTCGGACTTCTTTGCCGAGCATTTAAGTCAGCCCGAATGGCGATGGCCGTCATGAGTCCACGAAAATAGCTTTCAATTTTGAAACGATGACTTTCATTAGCGTCTATTTTTGAAAAGCGATAAATCTCTTAACGTGATCAGGTCAGCACCTACAGCGTGCCCATCCCTTATACGTTTCGGAGAAAATCGTCATGAAAAATGCCGTGGAATTACTTCAAAATTACCTGGATGCCATTCAGACGCCGCACTTGGCGGCAGCGCTTTTCGTGGAAGATGGAGTGCTGGAGTTGCCCCTCCTGAAGTCGCTGGGCATTCCCCATCGTGTGCAAGGTTTTGCGGCTATCGAGGGATTTATCGGCTAATTGCTCGGTAAAGTGCCGGACTTCAAATTTCGCAACGTTCGTTTTCTAATCGACACACCCGATCAGGCGTTTGCCGAATACAGCGTAGAGGCCTTGGTGCCTTCCACTGGTCGCATCTATCGGCAGATGTACGCCGGCCGCCTGGTGGCCAAAGACGGCAAAATTCAGTTGCTGCGCGAATCCATGGATACCGTGGCCGCTGCCAATGCGTTCGCGCCGGTTGGGCCAGAGCAACCCCATTAAATCGCGATGCTTTTAAGATTAAAAACTCGCGGCTAGAAAGTCTTCTGCAGGAGAGCTGTTTTACTTGCGAGGAGGGGATTTAGTCGCATGCTTTTGTCCTTATGTGTTGGGCATAGAATGTCCGCTTCTCGCCGAAAGCGGTCGGTCGTGAGTGGCAGCTATCGGCCAAAAGCAGACGATCAAAGATGGCAGGTATCGACCCGAAGCGGGCATTACTAAAGCGTGTTGAGTCGTGCCTCAGCCGCTCCGGTCTCGAGCTATTGCGCTACTTGCGACAAAGCATGAATGACATCCGCAACCATCTTTTCAGCACTGTTCATCCCGTCAATCCGTAAGACCGGAGCGGTCTGCTCTGATAGCCACGCCTCGTGCCACGCCCGGTTGCGTCCTGAAAAGTTCGGATCGTCATACTGCGAAGCCCATTCCCGAAAGGCTACATGTATCTCATGCATGTCACCGCCCGGTGCTATCCGATCTCCAAAACGCTCCTTTTCACGGGCGGCCAGCCGTTCTAGGCGAGTGGGTGTTGGAGTTACAACGAAAACAATCAGATCGACATGGGTAATCAGCGCTTCTCCCCAGACCATGCAAGAACCGGTCAACACCCAATCGTCATCACCGAACTTTTGCTGGATCAATGACACGCGCTCACTGGGAGTTCGCTTGGTCGTAAAAGGAGGGTCAGTGGGCATCCAAAAGTAATCATCGACATCGACCTGGCGTACACCGAGCAGAGTTGCGACGTTTTGACCCAAAGTAGTCACGCCCGCACACGAAGCACCTGTAATGTAAATCCGCAATTTTTCCTCCATGAATACAAGTCTGTTTCGAGGCAGGCAATATATCCCTTACTCGATTGGGTCTCACTTTTTTCTGGGCTGCAAATGACTGCTTCTGGCCGGTAGCTGTCGTTAGGAACGGCAGCTATCGGCAAAAAGCAGTCATCCGCGATCACCTGCGTTCGGCCAGCGTCGGCATCACGCACGAAGGCGCTGAACTATATCCAGACATCGTTTAAGGCAGTTCTTTCGCCATCTTCATGGCCCGTGTTCAAAATGCCTCGAGGCTCGATCATCATCAGTTTTGCTTCACCTTGTGCAGCAGTTCTATGTTCGACGCCGCGAGGCACCACGTAGAGTTCGCCCGGACTTACATGGACGCAGCCATCCGGCAGGTCGATGCGCAAGGTGCCTTCCAGTACAAGAAATGCCTCGTCGGTCTCGGGGTGTGAATGCCAGATGAACTCTCCTTCGATTCGCACAACTTTAAACTGGTAGTCATTCATTTCCGCAACAACCCTGGGGCTCCATTGTTGTTCGATTAGCGAAGCCTTATTCACCAGGTTTACCGGGAGTGATACTTGTGGGTGACGTGATTCAGACATGACGGTTCCTCTATCGTTGGAGTCGTCAGCCTATCGAGCCATGAGTCGGGCGCTCTTGTACGATCCTGCAAGTCAGCGTGCGGCCCGCAATCGTTCCAGCCAACGCATGGGTGGGGCACCGTAGCACCGCGTAAAATGTCGCGTCATATGACTTTGATCGTGGAAACCCGCAGCAAGAGCGGCATCTACCAAGGTGAAACCGTCCAGCACCAATGCACGGAACTGATCCAGACGGCGTAGGGTGACAAACCGGTAAGGACTCGTACCGTAAAGCGTCCGGAAGTCGCGTGACAGGCTCCAGCGCTCACGCCCGCTGGCATTCTCCAGCATTTCCAGCGTAATGCATGAGTGCAAGTGTTCGAGAATGAATGCTCTGGCACGCTCGGCTGCGCGGTAATCCAGACGCTTGCGCCCTCGCGGCTTGCCCCCGACCGCACGCAACGCAATCGCCAAGTCATACAGCGCGTCCTGTTCCTCCAGAGGTTCCAGTGGATGGTTCACCGCTTGCACGAATACTTCACTGGCGTGGTACAGACGCGGATCGCTCGAAAGCCCCCCCGTGATAAAGGGCAGCGGTTCTCCGCCCAAAACGTTCTGGATTAATGCCGGATCAACGTAGGCCATTCGATAACGAAATCCAGCATCGGTGCCAGCCATACCGTCGTGAAGTTCGTCAGGGTGAAGCACGAGCGTATTGCCGGGAACACCGTGGCGCAGCGACCCTGCATAGTGAAAGCTCTGTACGCCCGCCAATGTACGACCAATCGAGTAGGTGTCGTGTCGATGCGGATCGTAGCCATGGCTACCGAACCACGCTTCGATACGTTCGATCCCACCAGGTTGAACACTGCGGATTACCCAGTCGGCGTTGGCACGTTGGCAATTTTTCTGATTCAAGAATGTACTTCTCCGTGTTCTCGCAGGGGTAGTGGAATCTGCCTGTCGGGAATATACAAGTACGGTTATTCAGACGGCTGTTTTTGACTGTTTTTGCATCCAAGTAAGCTATTGGCCGGCTGCGGTCTGTCATGAGGGGCAGAAAATCGGCCATTACCGGTCAGTTTAATGCGAGGCCACTTAATCTCCCTACTCATAGTGAGCGTGAACGCTTGCAGCCCCTCATGAAGGGCAGCTGACGACCAGCAGCAGTCATTTCAAAGAGAGTGACAAGCAGCTCCGCAGATGACATTGTCTGCCGGCAAGCCAATTCAACTTCCGGCTATCGAGTCAATTTGCATGCAGGTCTCGCGCAGATCAAACTTGCCAGGACTTCCACTTTTCCTGTAACTCCAAATGCCCGATATGTTGCTAAAAACTGCGTTGCCTGGTGTCATGCTCAGGCGATGGCGTCTGTTACATCGGGTCAAACAATCCCATGCCGCAGAGTTGTTTGGAGTCACGCAATCGACTATCTCTCGCTGGGAGAGTGGCGTATTGGAGTTGGACTCCTATGCGAATAAAAAGCTTGAGGAGTTGCTGGCCGCTCGTCTTACCACAGCCGCTGATCAAGCGCTGGCCCGAATAGTTCGTGATAGCTCGCAACCCGTTCATCTCATGTGTGATTTGACGCACCGGTTGCTTGCTTGCTCTTCTTCGCGGGCAGCCCAGTTCGCGAGTCCGATCAGTGAACTGATGGGCTGTTCGCTTTGGAGATTCGCTACGCCAAATATCATTACCAAGGAATTGGCGCTGGATGAATTGGGTTGGCGGGAAGCCTTCGCACCACCAGCGCTGGAGTTTCTAACGGGCAACAACAATTCGCCCATCGTTCCGATCAACCAAAGCCTGTGCCGCTGGACACGTATCCTCCTTTCAGACGGAACAGCAGCACGCTTGATTGAATCGCTCTAAACGCTTCGACCTGCATATTTTATGCGTGGACGCTGCACACGTTGAGATTTAGTCTGATGTGAACGCGGTGAGCAGCATTCTGTCCGCCGGCTAAGTCAGAGAATTTTATGGACATAGAAAAAATTAAAGGACGTCTCGAATTTCTGCGCGAGACGGAAAAGCTCAAGGATGTACTCAGAAGTGCGCACACCTCTTCAGGCCGCACTGAAAGCACCGCAGAGCATAGCTGGCGCCTTTGCCTGATGGCCATCGTCTTCGAGGATTACTTAATCGGACTCGACATGCTAAAGATGCTTAAGATGTGTGTTATTCACGACTTGGGAGAGGCTATTAGCGGAGACATCCCCGCCGTCAATAAAGACTCGTTCCCCAACAAAAGCGAGCAGGAAAGAAACGACCTCTTGCTTTTAACCGCTGCCCTGGATGAGTCAATAAAATCAGAGATATTGGCTCTTTGGGATGACTATGAAAATGTTCTTTCGCCAGAGGCAGTAGCCGTCAAGGCGCTGGATAAGCTGGAGACGATGCTCCAGCATAACCAAGGCAAAAATCCACCGGACTTCGATTACAAATTCAATCTCGCCTATGGAAAAAAATACACAGATGCCACCCCTCTATTTGAGACTCTTCGCAATATCATCGACATAGAAACCAAAGAAAATATGCTTGTGAATCCGAAATAGACAAGCCCACAGCATTGACTCCCCGGTGTGAGTGACGCGGACGTCGAGTGTCCCTGACAGGCTTCCTTGGCGGGACTGGAAACCACGTAATAGGGAATGACTGCTTATGGCCGAAAGCATTCAAAGGCTGAAGTTTAAATAACCGTGCTGATATCCCGATAGACAGCTCTTCGACCCCGCGCGGAATTAGGGAAATGCATTCATGGATCAGAAGAAGGCCAACGCGCCAATACCGACTGGATATTCCGCAGTGTCGATCCGGGGGGATTGAACGTATCGAAGCGTGGTTCGGCAGCCACGGCTATGATCCGCATCGACAGGACACTTACTCAATCGGTCGCACGTTGGCGGGCACACATAGCATCACGCAATCGCTGCGACCCGGTGACCCTGCGTCACCCCGACGAACTTCACGACGGTACGGCGGACACCTATGCTGGCTTTCGTCATCGAATGACCTAAGTTGATCCGGCGTTAATCCCAAAACGTTTTGGGAGGAGAACCCCTGCCTTTTATCGCGGGGGACTTTTCGAGACCACGCCAGTGAAGCATTCGTGCAACCGGTGAACCATTTCCTGGAGCCCCTGGAGGAACAGGACGCGGCGAACGACTTGGCAATTTCGTTGCACACCGTCGGGGGAAATCACCGCAGATGCAAGCATCTAGATCACCACGCAGCCGGGCGTGTCCGAGCATTCATCCTCGAACATCTGTACTCAAACATTGCATCACGTGATGCCAGCCGGTTACGCCTTTGGCGTGTCCAATGATGTTGATCCATCGATTCTTTTTTTGGGCAGAGAAAGCCAAGGGATGGCTTCTCTTTGTTGCCAAACACGAGCGCGGCTTGGCGTTGGATCTGCTCAATGTTGTTAGCTTTTTGCTCCCTGGCTTCTTTTTGCTGCTAGCGCTTTTCAATTGGCCGGCGAGGTGGAAGCTGATGTTTTGGCGCAATATTCACGAAACGCCTTGATGCCGCGCGTGATGACCAATACAGGCTTAATCATGTAGCGGTAGCTGACGAACAAATTGAGTGCGATCCAGGCTAGCTGGTAGGACGAACCGTGAAAGCTTCGGTGGTTGGCGCTGTTTTCCCAGAAACCATAGGCAACGAAAATAGTAAAGATCGCAACCGTTAACGGAAAGATACTGAGCCTCCCTAGGGAGACGCCAATGAAGGGGATTGAGACCACCGAACGAACAGGCTCTCCTGCCACCTGAATCGCCCAGATTCTGTTGACCTTGTCCTTACCCAACTGTGTCGTCACTCGAACCCGATCCCCCGCCCTGACGTGAGCGTCCAGGGCATCCGGGATTTCGATCGGTTCTAGTTTTTTGCCGTCAATTTTCCAAAAATGATAGCTCACCATGTCGCCGCCGAAGCCGCGCGATTTCTCATCGAGCCGGCCATCTACGATCTGCATTTCCTTCATCTTGAGTCCCTGTCCTTGCGTCGCTGAGTGATGGCAAAAGGATATTTCTACCGAATACTAAGGAATACTTAGTATGTCGTCAAAGCGAATCTAAGAATCTCTTAGCCTTTCGGCGATGAGAAAATGGGCACGTTCGGCAAGCGTTTGAAAGAGGCGCGCATGCTAAGAGGCTATTCACAGGAGCGTTTGGGGATTGACGCGGGCATTGATCCGGCCACGGCTTCCGCGCGGATGTCTCAGTACGAAAAGGGCGTCCACCAGCCTGGTGAAAGCATCGTGAAGCAGATCGCTGCAGTCATGAATCTGCCGGTGGCGTATTTTTACTGCGAGGACGATGAGACGGCGCATCTGCTGCAGTGCTTTCATTTGTTGAAAGCGGAGGATCGCAAGGATGTGGTTGATTGGGTTGAGCGGCTGGCATTGGGTGGGTGATATACATGCCCAAACAGAAGACTGAAGAAGCTTTTCCCGACAGCACAAGTAACGTATGAGTAGACCAGAACGTGACAAAGTAGGTGGGAGACAAGCATGAGTTACTGGGAAATGAGGATACTGAAGCAGCCCGGATTCGACCCCCAATTGCCGGGGGCCGGATATAAGACTGCCAAAGAGTACAGTCGCAAGCTTGCGATAGTGGGTAGTGGTTTGTTCGTGGGATGTGGGGCGCTTTTCTTCGTGCCGCTTACACAGCCTCTAGCGCTAGGATTGGCGGGAGCTCTGCTCGTCCTTGCTTGCATCGTGGGGCGTGAGTACAACAAGCATGCTCATGAGTTCGTGAAGCACACCTCATTGCCCCAACTGATCAGAATTTTTGCCCCTACCTGGCGTTACATGTTGATGACAACCATTTTGTTGGGAGTTGGGCTAGGTCTGACTGAATGGAGCGTTTTCGCCGAGAAGAAGGAAATGCTGTTAGGCGTGATGGTGTCGGGGAGCTTTTTCGATTTACTAAAAAGCTTCCTCACCGCCAAATAGTTGCTCATCAAGCGGTTGGCTTTCTCGTCGTTGATTGCCCGCCGCTCAGATAAGCCTATCAGCAATGTTTGCAGCATCAGCTCGCTGCTCGATGCCATGATATTTCGTCATTTTTGAACCGACGAAGCCGAAGTCTGATCTTCTGCTGGGTCATGGTAGGAGATGCTCTTGATATACCAAGAGGTTTCGCCGGTTGGAGTATGTACCGTTGCTTCGTCGCCTTCCTCTTTCTTGAGTAGGGCCCGAGCCATAGGTGAATCGATCGAAATGTAATCGTTGCGGCCATAAATTTCGTCATAGCCCACGATCCGAAATTTTTTTACGTCTCCATCGTCATTCTCAACTTCGACCCAAGCCCCAAAGAAAACCTTACCCTCTTGCTCGGGGGAATAGTCGACAACCTTCACGTCCTCCAATCGCTTACGCAAATACCTGACCCTTCGATCAATCTCGCGCAGCAGTTTTTTGTTGTACTGGTAGTCCGCGTTTTCGCTGCGGTCTCCCAGCGATGCCGCCCAAGCGACTTTCTGGGTTATTTCCGGGCGATATACACGCCACAGATGATCAAGCTCTGCTCTTAAGGCGTCGTGGCCACCGCGAGTAATGATGTTTGTGGCCAAAACGGCCTCCTGTTGAAAAGTTATTCATGCTCAAGGGGGCGAAGCAGATTGCCGTAAGCGAGGATCAGATCTTCTTGCGGATTGATGAGCTTGTAGCAGCGCACATAGACAGAGACTAACATGCGAGAGTGAGCGTTCGTACCCGAGGGGGAAGCACTCGGGGGAGCCCAACGGATGTTGAGTATTTGAGCTAATTACTGGCTGTAAAAATGCTGGCCCAGGAGGCTACTCAACAAATCTTCCAGTACCACGGACTCTTCAAGGCTCAGTTCAAATTGGTCATAGCTCTCGATGAAATAGGTGATCCTTTCGTAGTGGTAATCAAGCACCTTGCTGACGACGAGCTTGCCCTTGAGAAAGTGCACTTCACCTCTGCTTGCAGGATGAAGTTCCATCATCAGGTTTTTGATGTCATCCACTTCCAGTTCATATCGATGCTCATCGATTTTCAAAAGCAGGGTGTCACCACGCCACCGGATATCAGTGAACCTGTCCCGGTTGGCACTACATATCCCGAAGGGTCTCAAAACCTCATTCGCTCTTTTGAATTTTTCGTAAAGCTCTTCAAGAGGTGGAAGTCCGATGAAATCAGAGTGGATAACGTTATTCCTAAAGTCTTTTAGCTTCTTGGCTTCTTCTACAAACTCAGGCCAATACTCCGGGATTTCAGGAAGCAGGGGGTAATCCCCCAGCATTTTCTGAACGATGTATCCGAGTGGCTTTTGGGGGGCAGCACCTGACTTTCGGTGGACATAGCTAACAATGGATTTTTCGAACTCGATAGCTTCAAAGCGCAGGTCATCAACGGACGGCACTCCGTAGCCCGGTAATTCCTTGAAGTTTCTTTCAATGAGGGTGTTCAAATTTTTCTTGCGGCGTAGGCTTTCAAACATCTAGATATCTGTTCCTTCGTCGGGATGGGCCCTGAGGTTGATGAGTCGCCGTAGCGCCAGTGTGCTTAGTCATCTTCTGATGGCGAGTATCGAGGTATTGGACGATGGCATATTCGGTATTGCCAGGTTCTTACGCTCGCTTTATCCAACATCCGTAGCGCCTCTCCGGATTCGAATGGCGCTGAGTCGCTCTTCTGCTAAGCAGGTGACAGCGGCTTGGGTGTTACTGGTTTACCAGGAATCGAGAGCGTCTTGAATGTTTCGATTTTCTCTGACTCCAGCTCCTTCAGGATCGTCTCTTTCGCATCGTTTTTGTCAATCGACTTGCCTGTGTTGTCGAAGGTGATCTGCTTGATCCGTAGCTCGATTTCGCTGTCCTTGTTCTGGCCGGCAGAGAATTCTGGGAAACCAAGGGAAATAACGCAGTGGCCATCGAGGCCCGAGGTGCTGAAGCGAAATTTCGCGTCTAGGCGATGCAAAAACAGGCTCGGGCGATAGGACGCGTTTGAGAGAAAGTCCGAATGTTCCAAGCTGAACCCCTTCAGATCCAAGTTGCGAATTTTCTCTTTCATCCAGCCCAAATCGGTTGGAAGTAGATTGTCGGGATCAGGCGCTATACCAATGTCTACGATTTCGATAAACGAGATCGCCACCAACTTGCTGTGCTGAGTCAGACCCAAAAGATATTTGAATCTGTTTTCATTGGTGAAATCGCAGAAGCGTATGGCTGTGACTGTCTCGCTCTCGTCGATTTGCTTGACTGATTTGAAGTGTGAGACCAAGTGCTTAGACATCGCTTTATTCGTGGTTCTTGTCTCAGGGGCGCTATGCGTGCTGATCAGAATCAGTTCATCCTGAGCCTTGTTTTTCTTGATCTCGATTGACCCCTTGAAGGTCTTGTGCGAATCCGCCCAGCTTTTGGATCGATCAATTCGCTCCAAAAGGTAATCCATCCGGATGGTGTCGAGGTCTTTGTTGACGGGATAGAAACCAGGCGTGCCCAGTACCTTGAAATTCACGAAGTCGAGGTCAAGTAGCTTGTTTACATCGATCGAATCGGGAACCGAGTCGAGCAGCGTGTCTTGTCCTTGCCACCTGATCGTTTGAGTGGTGATTTTCGGATTGTCTTCCTTCGTCGTATAGGCAAGCTGTAGCTGTGAGAATTCGCTAGGCCTGATCAGGGACAAAGTCAGAGCAGGGATAGACTGTTCCTTTTCCTGACTGTTGATGAAGACACCACGACTTTTAAGTACTGTCTTAATATCAGCTGCGCCGATGTAGGGTTGGGCTAGGTAGGTGCGCAGGGCTTCGCCTTGCGGCAGGATCGAGTCAATATTCTGATTACTCACTGTATCAACCTCTGAAATCTGCCTGGTAAGACTCCACATCTACTATGGAGGCGAATTCTTTGTTCGCGATCGCCAACTTGGCAATATTTGCGATTTCCTCGTGTTCAACGTAGTTGAAGTCAGGGAAGGCAAGCGTGACCTTATGCGGAAACTCAAGGGCGATCGCCATTGAAAATCCGATCATGCGTTTCACCGCTTCCTCGCTGAAACCATCCTGGCAGCAGATGACCAGATGCTTCTTGCCATACTCCTGAACAAAGAAAGGTATGAGTCCGCTGTTGAGGTATTCGGGAGGTAAAATTGGGCCGTTAGTCAGCCTCTGGATGGGGCTGACATTCTTCCCTGTTGAGGGATACAGGAAGCTCACGTTCTCACCTCCGAAAGTGTTTCTAACGTAAGTGATGGTGTCGAACAGGAAGCTCGCGCGGTAGTTGTCGATCACATAGATGGTTCCATAGTTGGAGTCATCCAGCTTGCGCGAACCTGCGACCAAACTGACCACATCTGCCTCGGCATCTGATTTTGCGCTAAGCCAAAAAAGGACGCCTGCGATTGCTTGGGAGCTTGCACCGTTGTAGCCCGAATTGATGGACTTTTTAACTGTCGAGCGATTAAAGCATTCGACTGTTGTTGCCAGGTCGACGAAGTGTTCTTTGAATTTGGTTCCCGGTGAGGTGGGATAGGGCACACTCGAAAACTTGGACGAAATGACCATGTGCTTGAGCACGCCATCTTCAAGGGGGGACAGGCAGCTGAAGATGAAGTCCGCCCCATGCGTCTGCCTCGGGTTCTCGGACATGCTGTGTGGCTTTGGCTTGACGCAGTCGATGCTTGTTCCTTTGAGTGCCGCTTTCCATCCGATTAGGTTCAGCAGAGTCTCTACAACGTGTTCCCCACGTTCACCCAATTTCTTTGACCATTCGCCCATCACAAGTCCTTTATAAGCCGAGACGCATCAACCCAATGTGAGCCCAACGCTACGGAGTCTGAGCGGCGATGTCTAGTGGCACTTTGTCCACAAAACTGAAGTACAGCGTCGTGTACTGCGGATTGCTGAATATTCAACTGATAAACAGCATACCGTACGGTATTTTGCTGGAAGGCCTGTCAGTTACTGTGCATCGACAGTTATCCGGGCTCTGAGTCATTCATTTTGTTTATCTATTCGGCTTCAGTGTCTGGGTGAAAAAATGTGCTTCCTTTGGTCTCATCCTCTTCAAGCTGGAAGTAGCGGTCAGCAATTTTGAGGGTCGGGAACGTCTGAATCGGCGGCCTTTGTGATGAATTTGCGCTCTCGATGACCTCCAAGTCCGACGCATTTACAGATCCAATTAAATTCGGCGTGGTGTGGTTTAGGGTGACGAGTTCCATGACCATGACCTTGAACGGTGAGTGAGAGGCCTCCATCTCGAACCTGAAATGCGGAGGATCTGCCGGGAGCCGTCTGGCTGTTTGCCGGCTTGGGGTATGGCTCTGCTAGGATGAATTCGTCGTCGGCCTAGTCTGAGTTGCTAAGTTGCCTCCTGCACCATTGTTTTCAGATGGCTCAAACCTGCAACTCGGAAACTCAAGGAAGGATCATGTCCAAACCAAAATTGCCTCCTGAGTCTGAGGTAGTGACCTGGCTGCAAAGGCTTATCGAAAACGACCAGTTGCTCGAAAACATTCAAGGCCAGGAAATCATCACCTCCATCACGGATGCGATCGGGCAGGATTTTTTCATTCCATCCTTCGGCATCGATTACATCTCTCGGCGCGCCTCAGCGGAGGCTGCTGGGCATGTGCTGGGCCGTCTAGGATTGCTGGAGATCATTTCAATCAACACCAGTATCTCGCTCACCAAGGGTGAAGTGCTGCGCCCCGACATTCTCTGTTTCAATCCCGAGTCGAAGACCCTAGTGGTTTTTGAGGTTAAACGAGCCAGTGAGACCGAGCGGCAGACCGTTACCGAGCTTGCAGGATATGAACAGGAACTGCGGAACCTGCTCCCATTCCTAGGCAATTTCGATATTTGTTTTGTCGTGGTGGCTGCAGATTGGTCGACGCTACTGACACACGCAGTCGGTAGCATGAATGCATGGTCGGGAAAGCAATGCTTGGCGCTCAAGTTGATATCTACTGAGTCCTCATTTGAGTTGCAGGCTCATCTGCCTGAAGCATGGCATCTCACTGGTAGTGTAAGACTGCCACCCGAAGCACTGCCCTCGATCGATCTGTACCTGCACGAAAAATCGACTGATGCCATCGTCGATTACGATGATGGTGAGAGTGATGGTGGAAACGCTGGGGGGAGCGGTGTTGACGAGCGATTTCCGCCACGTTTGGTGGTTACCGCGATGGATATTATTGCTCGTGCAGGTGACCGGGCTGGATCACACGGTTTCATGATGCTGTGGCGGGATGTCAATGGCCATGGGCGAGGGCGGTGGTGCATCACCCTGTGCGCCATCGATCCCTACTCGATGTACGCCTGGTGCAAGGAGCACGGCTTACCCCAGCGTGTTTCTGAGGCTTCTTTGTTCCTCGACAGCCGCAAGGCCGACATCGCGGGTCAGACGCCTACCACAATCTACGACCTTGCCACCGCAGCCTACCCGATACTGAAGGAAAAGTTTGAGCCTAAGTTCAGCGGAGATTTTTGTTGGCAAATGAAGGCTCGGCAATATCGTTTGAGAGGTGTGCCTACCAGGTTTGAGTTCTGGGGTAGTCTCGGTCAGCACGCGCGCGAGTTCGTCTGTAACACTGCCGTCCGGAACTGGTACATCCCCTGTATGAGCCGCAACCAACTCGACTGGACAGACCCTGCCGTTGCGATGCCATTGGTAGAGAACCTGTCGGTGGGAGTGCCGTTTTCAGGGGGGACAATCAAGTGCAGTGATGCCTTCCTCGTGGGCCGGGCGCTGGGTGATCTCGCCTTGGCCGCCTTCAATGCGGCTCCAGACAAAGAGCATGCCGCGAAAATTGAGCCCATGGTTGAGTGGGCGCAGTTAGAGGTGCTTCGATACGCGATCGAAATGAAGCAGATGTCTGACGTGACGGAAGAAATCGCCACGCCAATACCCATGCTGTCCAATGATCCATCCAGGAGGCTACAGGCAACGGAGGATCTTGCGAATTGGGTGCGGACGGATCTGATCAGTGATCGGCATCCGTTCCACCAGGCGTGTTTTGATCTGGGTTTACGGGAAGCAATGCTGTTCAGATTGTCCGAGGAGGGAAGTATTGACCGCTCTCCTCCTGATCAACCTCACGAAGCCGCCTTTTTAATCCGACGCATCCTGAAAGGGGCGATTCTGCGGATGAGGGGCAGCCAAGGTCAGCTTTTACAGTCTGCGGGATATCGCCATTTCGAGGAATATCTGGCCCCGCATTTGGCTTCTTGTGAGAACGAGCAGGGTGAGGTCGACGGCTTGCGTTTGCACGCAGTGCTTGATGGGATTTCAGATATTGAGCTTCTCAGAGCGTTTCCAGAGACACTCGTAAAGGGGATCGACTCAATCATTCCAGTCGTTCTTCACACTGTTAGCTCTGCGTTTCCCGTGACTGTCGATTGGGAGTGGTTGAAGTCTGGGGTGAGGGCGTTGTTCGAATCGGGAGATCATCGCCCTGCAGTTATTTTTAACCAGGACGGTACGGTAGGTACTGGTCGGATGATGGGAATCGGTAAATTCCTCTCACCCATCACCGATCCTGACGTGGAGGTTTATCTTCTAGATGAGACTTCTGCACGGAACATCGCCATCAAGATGACGTGGGAGGAGGCCAAAGATTTCTATGCTGAACGGAGCATGGGCATTGGGTGAATACTCTCAGCTAATTGGGCTCTGCGTCCTTCTACAACGGGCGATTTGCTCATCGAGCATCCTCTAAGGCTGCAAGCTAGCAGCTGAAAGGCGCGAAGGGGGCTCGGTCAACGCTAAAGCCGCGCGTTTATCCACTCCCAAACATTCTTGCTGAGCCACCCTTGGTGTTCTCCATTGTTGAGCTTGGTGACAAAAATGCTGTCATTCAGGTCAAGTTTAAGTCGAAGATCGTCAGAGATCTGGTTGGCCGTGGCGTTGCTGGCAAGCCATCGAACAGACTCCAATCCAGCGTCGCTGACATTTGGATAGCGGTTCAAATGCTGGGTGAAAGATTGCCGAGCTTGGGCGTAATTGCCGCGTTCCTTATTGAGATTCCATGTCACCATAAAAACAGCCATTGATTACTCCTTGGTGAGCCGAGTTGGCTCCGGCAAGCCTATGCCAAGCCTTTTGGAGGGGCTATATGATCATGAGCTTTCTTTACTAATGTACTTTCATGGCAAGCGTTTTTCGTTTGATGGCAACCGTTTGGGTGAGTGATGATTTTTTAAAGAATCCATTCTCAACCTCGTTGCCCTTCATTTCGTCACGAGTCATTCACCGCACCACTTAACCCTGTCTAACCTCTGTTCGCTAATATTTTGCATAGACGGGTATCGTCACGGGATTAACTACCGAGACGTCGGCCCGTCAGTAAACATCTTCTGCGAGATCGAGTAGCTTGCTCAATGGAGCGGTTTTTACGCTCTGCATCACATCGAAGCTGTCCATTATCTCGCCACCCAGCAATTCGAGAAGGTGCTCAAACAGCTTGTAGTGGTGGTGCTTCTGATCAAGGTTTTGCCAATCGCTAAGGGCGGCTTGGGGAAGTACGGCACTTGCTGACACAGACTGGGGGATGAAGAAGGGGCAGAACATGCCTGAGGTTACGTCAAAGCCATCAGCGCGCGCCGTACTGGCGAAATCCATGCTCATGAAGGATGGGCGGTGCAGAAGCTGCACCGGGGCATGGAATACATTGCTGTCGATGAAAGCCTTGAGAGACCAGTTATCCATGCTGCTGCTGAACTCGCCAGGTACTACGTAGATGGCGGGCCGGAACTGTCCCAGAAAACCTGTAGGATTCACCTGAAGCCGGTCTTCATATTTTTCCGGGGTAAAGAATGAATCACGAGCGACGCCGTTGCTCACGTCCACGATTACTATCTCGCCAGCAGCTGGCTTGTAGGCCAAAATCTCATCCAGACTGAGTTCAGGGCAATTAATGCGGAGTGCTTCCAGTCGATTTTTGGTCGCTCTACCGGCTCGAACAGATAGAGGGTAATCCGCATAGATGTAAGTGCTCTTCAAGCGTAGGGATTTCGCGATGACGGCGAGGTTCCTTGACACGGTGGTCTTGCCTACACCGCCTTTCAAATTGCTCACCGCGATGACTAGCCCTTCGCTGGGGAGCCGCACCCTGACATCATCCTGAGTCATCAGCTTTGAGCGCACCAGCTCGGCGATCCATCCCATCAAGAAAGGGTCGACCGGCCTCGTTCCACTGAGCCAACGACTGATCGTTTCGGGGGCCGTTCGTTTGCCGTCTTCCCGAAGCCCGCTGACCTTCTCGGCTAACGCAACGCTGCTGAGATCAAGATATTTCATGGCTCGCTTGAGCAACACTGCATTCATCATGAATGATCCTTGGTCATTTTTATGATTTGAAAAAATGACCATAGGTCAACATTTCAAATGCTGCTAGTCGATGATGGCTCCGTGCGGAATTAAGAGGATGCCGGCGAGCGGGGGGAGCGTGATTGCGGATTTTATGGCGGATTTGGGGGAAGCTTGGAATCCATCAATGAATACCATCAGAGAGCACCACGTCGGCAAATTCGGTTAGGTTCCTGTAGGGGGATCAAACTCGCTCGCACCGATGGCAGTGAAGAAGGTTTCTCCTACAAACGCTGCATTACCGGTGTCGTCCAATCGCCACATGGCAAGGTGTGTGAGGCATTGAGGTTTGTTGTGCGCTCTCAAATGATCGCATTTCGTGACGCGCTGGGCATGGCGGTGAAGTGCGCGGTGAGCGGGGCGATCATCACAGATCGAAAGAATTTGCACATCGATCACAGGGAGCCGTTCTGGATTCTACTGGAGCGATTTTGTGAGGATCGCCAGGTCGATCTGACCACTCTTGAAACGTACGCAAATGGAGAGAATTTGGCGTTGGTCAATCAGAAGTTGTCTTCAGAGTTTGAGGAGTACCATCGTCTGCATGCTGCGCTTCAGCAACTTTCGAAGGCTACCAATGTAGCGGAGGGAGGGCGGACTGGCGTACCGTTCACTACGAATACAGCAGAACCAACCGCAAGGCACATCGCGTACTCAGCCACATGATTTTTACCGTACCTGCGCCACAATCCTGGACTGCGTTCTAACCAGCAGCCCAAGGCCATCGGGGGAGCTCGATCCGATTAATCCCCAAGGTGTCACGGGATATCTGCGGTGCGACTCGGAGCGGCGGAGCTGGTAACAGGACTGCTCCTTTGCGATTAAGGCCTGTTGTTACCCAATGGGTTCCAAATTCATACCGGATCGATCGAAGGCCGAGCTTGGGTAGAAGAGTACGAGCTGGTCGTCAGTATGAACTGTGTCTACGTATTGGCCTACTCGCATCACGAGAGCGGCCCCCCCCAAGTGAGACGGTTCATAGATAGCCTGCTCAGCGTGGCGGCTGCATTGTTGACTTTTGAAGCGATTTTTAGCAGGATTTCGGACGGGCCATCCTGGCGGCCTTCAGTCCTAGATCCTGTGAAGCAATCGCGCCAGCGCTGTATGCAATACCCAAAAACCATTCCTTTTTCAGGTGGTGGAGACTAGGACGCCAGCACCTGACGAGGAATAGTCATGAAGCATGTTGAATCTCAACTGCACCAGCATATTCGATACCTGGCAAAACAGCGTTCCGCTCTCCCAATTAGGCCGACTAGCCCAGCCGCGCTCTCTCTGTACAAGCGTCAGACTGCCGGTGAGCTCAAACTGAACCATTGGCTCCAAATCACGGCCCGAGAGATGGGAATCGGCTACAACGAAGTCTCGAAAGAAGGTAAGGCTTGTGTAGCCTACTACGAAAAAAACCTATCAAATGGCGCCTGGGATCAGCCTGTACAGCTTCTCTACACACCACAGCTCTTCGAAGCTCAACTGAAGGTTCTGGTTGAGGCTGCGGATAAATGCCATCCGATTGGGTTTGTTGCGCGCAAACGTGGTGTTTCCTTTGAGCAATTCCACTTCAGCCAAGAGCTGTACAATCATCTGTATACGGTTGTGGAATTCGACTGCCTCAGTTTCGAGGGCCTGCATGCGCCTAATAGCGTCTTCAACTCGGCTTGGGCAGAATCCGCAACGAATTTTATGGGGGCTAACTTGGAGCGTTGCCGATTCATGCACATGGACGATTTGTATTCAACCTGGCCGGGGATTCACGTGTACGAAGGTAACTTTGCGCGCGCAAATCTCACCGGCGCCGATATGCGCCGTTCCTATCTGCGCAGCTCAGACTTCTTCTCGTGCAAACTTGAGGGAGCAGACCTTCGTGGGGCCAACGTCAACGAATGTGGTTTCGGGGGATCTCATGGGAAATTTCTTTCCTCGAAGCCAACCGATCAGTATTCAATGAGACATAAGCATGCCTTGATGATCTAGTTTCTCCTTCGTCACATTGATCTAAACGCGATAGAGCGATGTATTACTCATTGGGAGTACATCGGTGCAGGTGGGCGTGGCCATAAAGCCAAGCACCTGGTGTTAAGCCGGGTGCCTGGTTCACATGAAAGCGTGCTCACATCTTCGGTTGAATGAAATCCGATATGTCTCAGCCAGACTTTAGAGGTGTATCTGATACCTGGATGGTCGACATCTAGCCGTTAGCCTGCGCTAGTGACCTCACTAAGCCTCAGCTACAATCGCAGGGACGCCCTACGAGATGTCTAGCTGATGGATAAGCTTCCCATTCCTGCATATGTTCTGGCCGCCATCGCTGACGCTGTTTCCGAGACGGAAACGCATGCGAGCCTGGATAACCTTTTTATGTACGCGGAGGCACCCGGTGATCCACCTGACGGAAGCAAGGCTGTAAAGGCGCTTGAGTGGCTTCGACGAATCAACAAGGAATGCGGCGAACTCTCCCTTTCCGTCATTGGGCGCATTATTGAAAAATACATGGAGCCGCCGGAACCGAGCACGAGCTTCTGGCAACCAGAAGCAGCCATTGAGGCTCAAAAAACCAGGGTAAATAGGATCAAGGACAGCTTAGCCAGAGCAGGATTCTCTTACAGCCCTGGAGGGATGTTACATCGAGGCCAGGGGATAGCCACCAAGTCGCTGGCAGAATTGGTTAAGGCGCGAAATCTTGAAGTCATCGATTTTGAGTTCGAGCGAGCTCTGAAAAACGTCACCGCAAGCCCCCGTGAAGCTGTGTCTGCAGCGTGCAACATTCTCGAAACCATTTTCAAAATCTATATCGAGGAACACTCTCATCTCACTATGCCTGCTAAACAGGATCTTCAGGCTGTGTGGAAGGTTGTCAAAGTCGATCTCGGCCTGGACGCGTCGATTATCGAGGAGCGAGATTTGCAAGAGATCATCAGTGGAATCATGGCAACAGTTAATGGCATCGGTGCGTTGCGCACACACGGCAGTTCCGCTCACGGTTCAGTGAAACGTCCCTATAAACTTAAACCCCGACATGCTCGGCTAGCTGTGCATGCTGCCCACACCATCGCCGTGTTTGTGCTTGAGACCTGGGACGAGCGAGTATCGAAATTGCCTGTTTGACCAAGCTAGTAAGCAAACCTCGAAAAAGTTTTAGCGATCCCTGGAAAAGAGGTCATCTATACTCATTGTCTCAAGCTGGTTCGGCTCAGCTCGATGCGAGATATAGTGCTGATCTGCGTCCTCAAAGTAGTTTCTCATCCGCTCACGGACATCGAATGCATCCACGATCTCATCGATCATTGCGTTGGTTGGTGCGATCTGCCAGCTCGTAAACTTATCCTGGATCATATGCTCGAGTTGCTTGCATGCAGCAGAATAATCATCACCGTTTGTAAACACGTCCCCATCGTCGAACATGTCATCCAGCGCGTCGTACATGAAGTTGTGAGCGAGAGTTGAAAACGGCTCAGTGGCGTCGTGGATCTCGTTGAGTTCGAGCTCCGCGACAAGCTCTCCTAATACTGGCAGCTCCTCACTCCCGACACCAAAGGTAATGACTTCCAAGACGAATTTTTGCAACTCTTCCAATGGGATTAACTCGAAGCCGAAAGACGTTTTTATCAGTCTTAAGCTGTTTATGAATTTGTGTGTGATGGGGCTGATCAATAGAGCTTGAGCTATTCTCTTTAGACGCTGAATACTTTCCCCTGACGCTCTGGAAATTGGGGCGACTGCAATAGAAGGGTGCACTCTAACGGCGCACAGATAGAGTTTCGAAAGATATTCTGGGTCACAACCTTTAAAACTCAATGCCTCCTCGTGTTCGAGAAGTGAAATTAGCATTTCGCCTTTTGAGTTGTGCCCAATCAACTTGTTTACCGACATGTCCAGCAGCACGTTGAGCGCACTGAGGTTGCGCAGACTCTTGAAGACACTTTCGAGCGAATCTATTAAGCCTGAGTAGCGATGCAGCACAAAGTCCCCTAGCGATGGGTTGAACAGCTTGTAATAGACCTTGTCGCCTACCACGATTCGCGTTATTAGTGAATTTGACAAGTGGCGTATGGCATAGTGAAAGTCACGCTTGCCCACAAAATTAGCGTGTCCCGGCATGAGCAAACCGCTGGCATACGCTGCAGCTAAATCGTGCTCCAGTATGTTCTGGCCATTGAACGCCACCAGCAGCACGAGAAATCGGCCAAAGTCGTCTAGTTGCGCGTCAAATGGATGAGCCCAGATTTTTGCTGGGTTATCCAAAAGATCCTGAATGTATTCCCAATATCCAGCAACTGCCACGTCGTCTAAGCGCTGAGGGTCTGTGATGAATTGAATAAGCCGCGGATTGAAATTCCGATGGTTGATTACCTGACGGTATCGCTTTTCGATATAAAATTGGTCTATGTGCTCGGGAGAAAGCCCGGAATGCCAAATGTGATTGTAGAGGATATGGGCTTTGTCCAAGCTTGAAAGCGAGTCGAGCTTGATCTCCATTTCATTTCTGTGAACGTTGTTATGCTCAAAGACATCATTGAGGATTCGTCCTTGATTCAGGATCGTGGAACGCGACGTCAGTACAAATCTCTTCGTCGCCCGGTCACGCCTTACCCGCTTGATAAAGTTGACGATCTGGCTACCTTCATGACCTGACAGCGCTTCGAGGTAATTTCGTCCTAGGAAATCGTCGAAGTAATAGAGCTGGTGCCGATCAGGCGCGTACGCTTGCTCTGCCTCTTGGATGTGCTCACTAATGCACGTGAGCTCGAAACCATCACTCGCGTAGAGCAGAATAAGCTGCTCCGCCAGCGTTGTTTTTCCGATGCCTGGTTCGCCCGTGATGATAACGGTAGCGAGCTCGTTCAGTCTGTCCACGGCCGATTCGAAATTGAGGGTGTGGACGAAGATTTTTGACTTCTCTAGGATGTCTCTCATCATGGCTTCGCTGCGGCCATTGATGGCGTTGTTGATCAAGCTGAACAGAACATTAGAGCTGCTAATCCATAGCTTAAAGTGCCGACGTTCAACCTCGGTATGTCTGGCAAGAAGATCGTTCAGATCCTCCCGACCATAGACTTCGATTGGGCAGGACGCCCGAGGGCGTAGAGCCGCGACCAGTTCTTCCTTGTTCAGCCTCGTAAGCGAATGCGAAACCGCTAGAAGGTAACGCTCTGGGTTAAGTGCAGCAACCTTTGACGCCTCGGAGTTTCGTAGGTGTGTCACTAGCTGAGGGAATGGAGTGCCAGGGCGGTGCTTGGCTTGCAAGATCCATTCAGTGCCAGTCAGTGTGAAATACCGCCCATCAACTCCACCGTCGCGGCCAGGCTTGAATCGTTCAAACCTGACGCATTTGTCGGCGCCGATAAGATCAGTGCACAGCACTTCAAACTCTTTGTCGTTGAGACGCGAAAAGTCGTATTCGTTCACTCGGGCACCCGTTCCATGACAGTTTGTTAAGATAGCATTCTGCTGGCCTTTTGCTCAGTTGGGCGCGAGCTTTCGCTTATACAGCAGTGAGCGGGAATGCTTTCCGCGAACATCTCGAAAGGAGGATTCCCGAACCGAACGCCTGGGCTTTCGTTTGACCGCAAACAGCCAGACTGGCGATGGGTACAAGCTTTCCCTATTCGACCTCAAAGAAGGTGTAGAGCTTTTCGCTGCGACGCCGCTGCGTGCTGACGACCAGAACGGATTGGATGAGAACAGGCTCGTGTTGATTATGAAGGCCTCTAGGGGAGGGGAGTACCCATACCCGTGGCGGGGCGCTGGTGGATGGGGATGCTGCGGATGCAGCGCTGCTGGGCTCGACCACCTATACGGACGTCATTCTGACTGCGCAGTCCATGCTGAAACGTAGGCCTTGTATGGTTAAATTGGAGAGGATTTTGGGTGCTCTGATCAGATCACCGCGCTGGGAGCGGATAACAGCCCGGTGTGGAAGCCACCGCGTTGAAGGCGCAGCGGCTTGCGCATGGGGCTCTTGGCCAAATTCGCAACGCTATCGGTTGTTAAGACAGGTGCTGAGCTGTGCCCCGAAGATCAGGATGATGAAGAGGGTGGACTCGTTAAGGGAAAAAAATATTAATAAGTGCATGTCTAAAGGCGATAAAGCATTTAACTAAACTAAATGTTTATTTAGTTTAGTTAAACAGGCCTTTTAGGGATAACATCCGTGAAAGGATAGGGTATGCCTACAAAATCCTAATCACGCCAAGCAATGACGACCTTGGGTCTAGCAGTACAATTTTTGTAGCGTCTCGAATCAAGGCGGGGTATTGATTCCATGTTTTCTCTACCAGTTAACTCTGAACTTCAGTCGCGATTTTTCAATCCCAATTTTCTAAGCGAGTACGAACGTTTGTCTTCGTAGCTGCTGTAGTAGATATCCTGCGTAGTGGCCAAGTTGTTGTGACGTAGATCCATCTGTAAGTCCTTGGCGTCTCGCCAGGGGGCATCAAGTGTCGCAGCTGTATGCCTTAGCCAGTGAGTGGAGGCCAGTTGCAGAGCCTCGATCTCGCCAGACTGACGACCTTCGCTCACCATCTCATCAACGGCTCGGTTGAACAGTTCCTGGATTATCGAATGAACCATTCGTGTGGATAACCCTGGACGACCATTCAAGGTCGCAATCAGAGGGGTCTGCTCATTAGGTAGTGGCAGTTCAGACAGCCCCATGAAGCGCCGGTAGCGCTTTAGGTACCGATCAATGTATTCCGGCCTAACCGCTACCTTGGCGGCTTTGTCACCCTTACCAATGAGGTGGAACCACCAGTTGCCTTCATGATCTGCCTTGAATGAGCCCATCGTGGGCTGCCAATTCACCCGACCACAGACATCTGAAACGCGTAGGTACATCGAGAATAACGTCGCGGCAATGAACAGTGTGCGTTCATTTCGCTCAGGAGCCGTTGCTGCCATTTTTTCAGCGGTGGTCAGCACGAAGTCCCATTGAAGAGGCGTAAGGGCGCGTCCGGTTTGCTCCATGGAGCGCGACGCTTTGAAGCGCGATTTCTGTTTGATCGACCTGAAGGGATTCGCAGACGTCAGGCCCTCATCAAGACCGTATTCGTACAAGCTGCTGCAAACCGAAAAAACCTGGGAAATACTCCCTCGGGATGGCTGGTACGGAGCACGGGTACCCGGGCCGTCATGATCAGCGGCATCAAGCGTGCGATTCGCTGTCTTCACCGAGAATGGGCGCCAGCGTGGATTTGGGCACAGCCCTGAATCTTTGTCGGACGCCACGATTAGAAACCTGCTGCGTGTCACGGGGCCAAGCCAGTCCATAGGTGGACTCATGCAGAACTCCAAGAAAGCTTCGGCGTCTGCGCGACGCAGCTCCATGATGGGCTTCTTTCTGATCAACAATGCCCAAAGCAGCAGGCGCTCCGCATGGGTGCGATACGAAACGAATGTCGCCTCGACGTTGGAGTATGAACGCAGAAAACCACTGACAGCTTCGAAACCGTTCATGGGTTTTAGCTGCGCATCAAAGTTCGCCAGATAGTTCATCACAAGCGGTAGGCTCGGGTCGGGTTCATCGCTAGTGTGATTGATGAATTCTTTATAGGTGTTGAACAGCGGATGCGGGCTCGGCATCTCGCTATCCTTCTTTGAATGCTGGATTGCAGACTTCCGATTCTGGGAGTTATCGGAAGTAGGGGACTTACTATTTCGTTTTTTCGAGGCGAGCGCGTCCGTCTGCCTGGATGAATCACTCATCACCTAGCCCTTACCATTTGATCGAAGTCATGTAGGTTATACACAGCAAGCTTGGCTTTGCAAGTACGCTCTTGGAAAGTTTCACTGGCAGCGAGGCAACTAACTACGCTTTAGTTATATATTGAGAGTTATGGTCGAATGTGAATTAGGAAATTTCGACCGAACGGCTGCACGCCCCAAACCGTAAGGGATCAGCACTTGAACCGTCCAGATCTTGAGAGGCGCCACTGCTACTTCAGATGGGTGGGCTGGCCTTCACGAAAGACGTGACCTAGGAGGTCACTTTTAAAAGATTCGAGCATTTTTAAAAGTGTTTAGTCGTACAGCTGCGAAAATACGGAGGTACAGCAGTTTTTCGCCATATTTAGCGGGCTTGATCATTTTTAAAAGTTTCGGCCATTTTTAAAAGTTAATGTTTTGAACGTGCAGGGCTCCTTGAAAACGACCAGTTATCAGTTAATGAAAAAGACTATTGAAATCCAAAACCATTAGTGATTTATAATGAAGCTTCTTCGAAGCTTCAGCATTTAAGCCACCTTTAGATAGTCTCCTTCCGCGTAAATAGCGCTGTTCTAGGCGCTTGAATCTCTCCTAAGCTGACATATTGGTCACGCGCTCCAACATCTATCTACGCTACGCACGATGACGGAGTTAGTCCGCAACCAGGCTGAGTCTTCACGCCGAGGGCGAGGTTCACATCACCTCGGCATGGCTCCCAATTTTTGTCCTTGATATTCGACCTTTTGTAGATAATCGTGCACCGGCGGATGAAACTGAAACGATCTGACGGTGAGCGATTGAGCCTATGCGGCTAGTCACGTGTTTGGAGCGCGTCTCAGCTCTCAGCAAATCGCAAACCGTTGCATTCATTGGGCTACAGGCGTGGTCACTTTTAAAGGGTTCAGCCATTTTTAAAAGAGGTCTCGCATCCTGGCGCTTTGTTGCACTGAACGAGCCTGGTCGAAATGAACGCTTAACAGGACGCATGGAAGCCTTTTTGCTCGGCATACGCGGTCTCGATCCCACAAAAAAATGACCAAACCATGCGTTATGGCCGATGCTGCCAGAATTAAAAAACACTGAAATGGAGATTGCCGAGGGGGTTGATTGCTTGCGAAGCCCCGGATTGCGAGGCTTTCGAGGTGGAAACGCTAGGCGCCACCTTAGGCGCCATCTTTAAGGGAGGGCCACAAGTGAGGTGAATTTCAACGGGTTGCTAAAGGCTTTAGGGAAAGAGGTTCTGAGAGCGATGCAGGAGATTGAAATGCTGTGCGCAACCACCCCAACCTCGTAATACTTTGTTACGTGTAATGTATATTATGTTAAATCATGTATTACGGAATGCTGTTCACTAGCTCTCTGCATCACGGCTTCGATAAAGCGCTTGGTGCGGTTCTGGCCGCCTTTGCGACGCTCAATACACACGCCGCCGAAACGTATGAAACAGGTGAAGGCACACTCTTTCGCAGCCTGTTTGGCGACACGCTTGAAAAGGACTATGGCATTCAGGTGTCCAACCTGCTGGACATCGCCTATGTCCGTAATAACCGCTCGACACACGACGAACGCGAACACGGCTTGAGCAATTTGCCGCTGACTGGATATGCCGATGAAGGCCTGGAATGGGGCAGTTTGCACCTGTTCATCGACAAGGCGTTAAAAGGCAATATGGTGCCAAGGGTCACTCCCCTGCCCGGCCCGTCACCTACCGAAGCATCGTTTGGTTTTACTTTCGAAATGCTCTATGGGCGCAATGCCCAGTTCGCCCGTACCCTGGGCTGGGATGCGCATTGGGATGTGAACTCTCCGGGCGATGATGATCTGGCAAAAGCCCAACGCGACAAACAGAAATTCCTCGCATTGCCCAACTTGGCCGCCACTGCGTACTTGCCCTATGGCCCCGGTATAACCGCCATGGCCGGGCTCTTTGGGCCTGCATTGGGTTATGAAATCCCACCGAACTTGCGCGAAGCACGCAACCAATTCGCCAGTAAAACCTACGCATTCGTCAGCGAGCCAGGCACCGTTGCCGGTGTCACTTTGGGCACACGCCTGTACAACGGAAAGTCGGCCATCGTCGGCGCCGAGCTAGGCGTTGTGCAAGGCTGGAACAACCTACGTGACAACAACGACAAAAAGTCGCTGATGGGCGCGCTGCGTTGGCGCACTGCCGATATGCAAACCTGGATTGACTACGAATTCATTGTTGGCGATGAACAGAACGACAGCTATAGCGACGTACAGGCACCAACTTCGCGACTGGTGTCAGCGAGTGGACAACTCAAACAACAGCATTCCCTCAATGGCTGGCATCGATTCGACACCCACTGGTCAATGGGTGCGGAAGTCGTTTACGGTCACCAGGCTGGCGACGGCAAGGCTTCTACCGTCGATGTCATCACCGGGCCTGGTTTTGATGGTGCTCACTGGTGGGGCGCCAACGCCGTGCTCACCTATCAGCAGCGTGCGGATCTGTCCTATTCCGTGCGCGCCGAGCACTTTGCCGATCCCGATGGTTTTATCCTGCTCCCGACCACTACTGCACGCGGAAATTTCAACGCGGTCACTGCTGGCTTACGCTACGACCTGAACAAAAACATCTCTCTGCGACCGGAAGTGCGCTACGACACGTTCGATGGCAATGCCGACGATCACCCGTTCGGCGCAGGACGTGATCGTACGCAACTGACCGGATTGGTCGAGGCACTTATTTATTTCTAACCTGCGGTGGCTGGGCTTAGGCCCGGCCACCCAACGCCCCCGCAGAGTTATTCATGATCGAATTTCATCGAGTCACTGCTTTTCAGCAACAAACCAAAGTACTTGACCAACTGTCGCTGAAAATTGCGCCGACAGAGCGCGTAGCCATTCTCGGCCCCAACGGTGCTGGCAAAAGTACCCTGTTGAAGCTGATTAACCGCGAACTTTATCCGGTGGCGCAAAATGACAGCTACATAAAACTGTTTGGGGACGAGGCGATTCACCTCACGCAGTTGCGCGACAAAATCGGCTTCGTTTCGCAGGACCTTCAAGAAAACTACACGCCCTACACCACGGCATTAGGAGTGGTTGTCTCAGGCTTCTTCGGCGCCATCGGCAGTCATGAACATTTGCAAGCAACCATTCAGCAAATCGAAAAAGCACGAGAAATGTTGGCAAGACTGCAAATGTCCCACCATGAATCGAGCATGTTCCAACGTCTGTCAACCGGGCAGCAACGCAGATTGCTGTTAGCCCGTGCGATGGTCCATGAACCGCAGGCACTGATTTTTGATGAGCCCGCCAATGGTTTAGACATGGGCGGCGCCAGTGCCATGCTCGGTTTGTTGCGCGCCTTCTGTAGCGAGGGGCGTGCTTTAGTACTCACCACCCACCATGTTGATGAAATCATTCCCGAAATCGACCGTGTGGTATTGATCGATAAGGGCCGAGTGATCGCTGACGGCCGAAAAACCGAAATACTGACGAGTGAAAACCTGTCGAATTTGTTTCAGACATCATTGCAGGTCATCAAAAAAAACGGCTGGTATCGGTGCTGGAACCATCCAATGTAGCGAACTGGAGTAGTCGATACGTGGTCATGCTCATGATTGCACAGAGGGGGTATCTGACAGCATTTTCCCCAGTAGCCTCATTAGACACTTAAGCTCCTCCGTGGTGAGGCACTCCGTAAATTCATTCATTGCAGCGGCCTCCATCGGCGGGAACATCAATCTCAGTGTTTCACCTTTATCGGTCAACACTAGCCGCACCTGACGTCGATCCTGATCGTCCTGACTACGCACGATCAGACCTTTGCGCTCAAGGCGATCGAGCATTCGCGTCATCGAGGCGCTGTGAATGGAAAGGTGTCGACACAACGCGACCGCAGTGTCATCGCCACGACCTACAATCCTCAGCACTTTGAGCTGTGCAGCAGTTATGCCGAGTGGCATCAGATGTCGATCCAGCAGCCGGTCTTTAAGTGCGGCAGTCTGCCCTAGCAATATTCCGAGGTGGACTGTTTTGAAACTGGCGGCTGAAAAATTGGCCATGTGCTCCCTCCTCTTTCAATGCATGGGCAGATCGTTGTGGATTTTCCCGCCGCGCTCAATCAATCAGCTCTCGGGCACCAGAATCTTCTGAATGGCTGGGCCGATGATCCGCACCAGTTCGTCATGTTCTGCAGCCACCATCATCGGCACGCCGATGATGCGTCGGCTGACCACCATGCCGACCAGCAAGGACGCTGCGAGGCCGGATCGCAGTTTGGCTTCAGGTTCCAGATGCTCGTGAGTACCGCCGAGCAATCGCGATTGAATGAAGGCGCGTAACTGATCGCGTGCCTGGTCATTGACGAAGGCGCCACGCAACGTGGCCATCAACGGTTCCGATTCTTCCGGTATGCCCTCCCATGCCGTGAGAAAAGCGCGCACTACTCGTTCGCCCAAGTGTTCGTCCGGGCCTTCATAGAGTGCGTCGAAACGCTCCAGCGCAGAGGCCGGAATTGCCATCACCGCCGCAAAGAGTTCGTCCTTGGAGCGGAAAAACTGCATCACTTGCGCCACGTCGACGCCTGCGTCTGCTGCCACCAAGCGGATAGTCGTGGCGGCAAAACCGTCACTGGCAAAACGCGCACGTGCCGCTTCTAGAACCAGATGCCGCGTGCTGTTGGGGCCTGGCCGACGCCCACGACGCGGCGCAGGAGTGGTTTCTTTCTTCATAGTCATATCCAAATTATTACGAAACATCGTCCATATCAACGAGTGTTGAATTATTTTCTCGTCCGCCGTACCTTACTGGAATCGATCCCATAATCAAGAACAATAAGGAATCCAGCATGAGTCTGTCTCCTGCACCTGCACTGAGTCCCGTATTGACAGGTATTTTTGCCGGCCCGATCGCCGGACTCAAATATCAGACCCCCACCCTATCCGGCGTGACCTCCGGCAATGGCGAATTTCACTACCGCGCCGGCGAGGCCATCAGCTTTCGGGTCGGAGGGATCGTGTTGGGCGCCATACCGGCCGCACCACGCCTGAATCTCGCGCAACTGGCCAATCGTGTCGACGGCAAGATCGACAAGTTGCTCGATCCTTCGGTCACCAATCTCGCCCGTTTCGTGCATACCCTGGATCAGCAAGGCAGCATCGAGTCAGGCGTAAAAATTGCGCCGGTTGTGCACGAGCTGATTGGCGTCACACCGATCAATTTCAGTCCACCGGTGATGCCGATGGGCCAAGGCGGCGTGGTCGATTTTGCCAACGATCCGAACCTGCTGCAGATTCTCGAAACACTCAACGCTACGCCCGGTGTGTTCACAGACAAAACGCCGCGTACACTGTGCGATGCCGCCACCAGCCGTAACGAATTGCGCCGCAATATTCGCGGCATCATCAAGATGACAGATGTGCGCATTCCCTTGCGCGACGGTTCATACGTTTGCGCCGACGTCTTCCGGCCTGCCGAGTCGGGTGAATATCCGATCGTCATGAGCAAGGGCTTTTACGGCAAGAGCTTTTATCACGACTGCATTTGCAACGAGGCCGACGTTCTGCGCAAGGAGCAGATGGAGGATCGTTATTTTTCCGGCAATCCGGATGGCGCCCAGTACGAAAATCACGAGACCGTCGACACCTCGGTGTGGGTGCCGGAAGGCTATGTGTGCATCCGCGTCGACGCGCGTGGCGTTTGTAAAAGCCCAGGGCTGCAAGCGCCCTTCAGCGTTCAGGAAGCCGAAGATTATTACGACGCCATCGAATGGGCAGGCACTCAGCCTTGGTCCAATGGCAACGTCGGTTTGTGGGGCATGTCGTACCTGGCGATGGCCCAGCACAGTGTGGCCAGCCTGCAGCCTTCGCACCTCAAGGCGATGATCGCGCAAGGCACCGACGCGGATATCTACAACGAAGCCCTGTACGGCGGCGGCATCTTCGGCTCCGGTTTCTGGAACTGGTGGTGGAAGATCTGGTCCGGCAACAACCACTGTGGCGAGCGTCTGGAAAACGACTGGATGGCCCGCGTGCTGGCGACGCCGTTCAATGACATCAACGCCTATGGCCCGCGCGGCAGCATCTTCATGCGCCCGGACATGAGCAAAGCCACTGCCCCGGTGTGGATCGTCGGCCCGCAAGTCGGTGCGATCATTCACCAACTCGGCAGCAGCGAAACCTACATCCGTTCCTCCGCTGCCAAAGCGCGCAAATTCGATTTCGCCGATGCCTGGTTCCCGGACTCCTACAGCAACAAATCGATCGCCGAACACATGCGCTATTTCGATTACTGGCTCAAGGGCATCGACAACGGCGTGATGGATGAAGCGCCGGTGCGGGTGCAGGTGCGAACCGGCAGCGGAGCTCACTTCGTCCTGCATGAAAATGAGTGGCCGATAGCGCGTACCGAATACCGTCGCTGGTACCTCGATGCTCGCCCTTCAGACTGGCAAAACGACGGTCGTCGTCCCAATGCGCTGCGCATCACCGAGTCACTGCCCACCGAACAAAGCCGCGCCGAATACGATGCGCACCTTGATCTGGGCATGCCAACCCTCGCACCGGCAGGCTCCAGTGACGGCACGCCACGTTGGTCGACCGGCATTTCGTTTGTCAGCGAGCCGATGAGCGAAGACATGACCCTCGCCGGCTACATGAAGGTCGGGTTGTGGGTGGAATCGACCAGCGAAGATATGGACGTATTTGTCTCGCTGCGGGTTCTTGATGAACAGGATCGCGAAATCCGTTACGAATCCGTGGTGCTTCCGGTGGATCCGGTGCACATCCATCCGGTCGGGCATGGCTTGTTGAAAGTGTCCCGCCGTGCGCTGGATGCCGAACGCACTACCGAATATTGGCCGGTGCACACCCACCTGGAGAAAGACTGCGCGCCGCTGCAGCGAGGAGACATCGTGCCGGTCGAAATCGGTCTCAACCCGAGCACCGCGAGGATCCGCAAAGGCTGCCGTCTGCTGGTGGATATCCAGCCTTATGCGCCGGCCGGCGTACCGGTTCGTGCCTATGACAAGAGCTATCACGTCGATGCCGTGAACCGCATTTACACCGGACCGGAGTACCCGAGCTACCTGCAACTGCCGATCGTTCCCTGACCGATCAAGCGTTGTAGCCTTGAACGGAACCATGGTGTTCACCTGACGTAATGAGGTGAACACCATGCCCCCAATCAATCAGTGGCGATTGCACACTTTGGCGGTGGCAGCAGCGTGTGCTGAATCGCCGGGGCAACCGCCGCCACCAGCGTCTCCCGATCGGTCGCGGCAAGAATCGGCACGCCGATGATTTGTCGTCCGGTCACTATTCCCACCAACATGGACAACGCCAGGCCTGCGCGCAGGCGCGCGTCTTGACCAAGCGATTCGCCTGCGCCTGCAATCAATCGCGACTCAATGTAGTCGCGTAGTTGATGACGCGCCTGCTCGTTGACCATCGCATTTCTGAGCATCGCCATCAGCGGTTCCGACTCTTCTGGCGCTCCCTCCCACGCCTGGAGAAACGCGCGAACCACGCGCTCCCCAAGATGCTCGTCGGTGCCAGCGAAAACGGCGCCGAGCTTCTCCAGAGCCGATTCCGGAATATTCATCACCGCCGCAAACAGCTCGTCTTTTGAACGGAAAAACTGCATGACCATGGACACGTCAACGCCGGCATCGGCGGCCACGCGGCGCATCGTGGTCGCACCGAAACCGTCGCTGGCAAAACACGCGCGTGCCGCTTCAAGCACCGTTTGGCGGCTGTTGCCCGAGCCAGGACGCCGCCCGGTTTTGATTTCTCGGGCATCCGCTGTGGTGAGTTCTTCATTGATTTTCATGGCGCCGATATTTCCCTGTGCGTGGTCATTTTTCTTTGTTCAGTGTGTCGAGATACATGCTATACATAAAAACTCAACACGTGTTGAGTTAATCAAAAATCAGACCTACACTCGCGCCGCTGCACTGCGCAAATCCAAGATCTGCACTACAAGAGGACCTCTTCATGAGCGATACCCTGCAGACTTTTACCCACGCCACAGCGTTGTTTGCTAGCGATAGCGGACACGATGCCTGCACGCTGCATACCGGTGTGTTTTCCGGTCCGGTTGCCGGGCTCAGATATCAGACTTCTACCCTTAACGGGATGACGAACGAAAACGGTGAGTTCCACTACCGCAAGGGCGAGCGGGTTGCCTTTCTGGTGGGCAACACACCGATCGGTTCCGCACTCGGCGCACCCCGACTCAATCTGGCAGACATCGTCAGCCGCGTGGACGGCAACATCAACAAGTTGCTCGACGCTGGACTGACAAACATTGCACGCTTCCTCTGCTCGCTCGACCGCGATGGAAACCTGGACGGTGGCATCTGCATCGACCCGGCAGCACACGAAATTATCGGCCAGTATCGCCTCAATTTCCGCCACGATATTTCCTTTGCCGGCCTCGCGCTGAACCCGGTGCTTGAGTTCGAACAGGATCCTTTGATCGCATCGGTGCTCGCCGAGCTTTCGGCCGCCGGCGTCTTTACCGATCGCACACCGCGCCAGCTCTGCCATGCGGCGACGGCACGCAATGAAGTCCGGCGAAACATACTCGGTATTCTGCGTTTCAAGGACGTCAGAATCCCCCTGAAAAACGGCCTGCACGTGTACGCGGACGTGTTCCGTCCGGCCAACCCTGGCCGCTTCCCGGTCATCATGAACTGCGGCCCTTACGGCCGAGCGTTCTACCATCACTCGATTGCCGACGACGCCGACTTTGTCGCCCACGAGGACATGGAGGAGCGCTATTTCCACGGCAATCCCGAAGGGCAGGTGTTTGAGAACCACGAAACAGCCAACTCGGTGGATTGGGTGCCGCATGACTATGTGCTGGTGCGTGTGGATGGCCCGGGCTCAGGCAAAAACCCGGGAACACTGGCGCCATTTGGCATAGAAACGGCCGAAGCCTTTCGCGATGCGATTGACTGGGCGGGCGTACAGAACTGGTCAAACGGCAATGTCGGGCTGTGGGGTATGTCGTACTACGCGATGAGCCAGCACGCAGCGGCAAGCCTTGAACCGGAGCATCTGAAAGCAATGATCGCCATCGGCACCGATGTTGATCTGTACGACGAGGTCGCCTATACCGGCGGCATCCTCAACGAGGAGTTCTTCAGCCACTGGTACAAGGCCGGCGTGCTGGCCGCGGTGTGTGGCGAGCCCAATGCAGTCGACTTTATCGGCATGCTCAAGGAGGCCACGTTCAAGGACTCGGATACCACCAAGGCGTTCGGTCCACGCTCGACGATTTTGATGAACCCGGACATGAGCAAGGTGAAGGTGCCGCTATGGGCCATCGCCTGCACAACGCACATGGCGCACTTCCATCAGCTCGGCAGCAGCGAGGCTTATCTGGCCACGAACACGGCGTCGAAGAAGATCGATTTCTGGGAAGACTGGTTCACCAAAGCCTATTCGCGCACCGCGATCGCCGATCATCGGGCTTTTTTTGACCATTGGTTGAAAGGCATCGACAACGGCATCATGGACACCCCGCCGGTGCGTCTTGAGATTCGAAGTGGCAATGGCGCCTCCTATATTCAGGAAGAACAAGAATGGCCAATCGCAAGAACGAACTATCCGCAATGGTTCTTCGACGCCACGCCATTAGACTGGCAAGGCGACGAGCACCGCGACGACTTTCTGCGTCTGTCGTTGACCCCTCCGGTCGTCAGCGGGCAGGCAGATTATTCCGCGCAAATTCCTCTTGAACTGCGCACGGGCATCCCGCCGTGCTTTCTTCCCGTCAAACCCCCTTCAGTACTGGAAATATGGAAAACCGGGATTTCGTTCATCAGTGATCCCGTGACGCAAGACATGGTGTTCGCGGGGTATGGAAAAGCGCGGCTGTGGGTGTCTTCCACCAGCGAGGACATGGACATCTTCGTGAGCCTGCGTGTACTCGATGAAAACGGCCTGGAAGTCGACTACGCCGGCCCGACCACAATGGGCATGAACGTGCCCAACTATCCCTTGGCCAAGGGCTGGTTGAAGGCGTCGCATCGCCAAGTGGATGCATCTCGCACGACCGAGTACACGGTCAAGCACACACACCTCAAAGCCGACCATGCACCGCTCGAAAGCGATGAAGTGGTGATGGTGGAAATCGAGATCATTCCCAACACAGCGTTGATCCGCAAGGGTTACCGGCTGCGCGTGGACATACAGCCTTTCGACGGCGTCGATCATGGCCCCCGGCACGGATATGACAGTGCCTGCCACGACGGCGCGCGCAATACGGTCTACACCGGGCCGGATCGCCAGGGTTTTATTCAGCTTCCGATTGTTCCAGCGAAAGCACCATTACACCTCTAACAACAATGAGTACAGGAGATAACCATGACGCTCGAAGAACTTGCTGCGCGCACCGAAATTCACGATGTCCTGCTGCGCTATTGCCGTGGCCTCGACCGGATTGACATGTCACTGGTGCGTGGCGCTTTCCATAAAGACGCCTACATCCACTTTCCCGAAAGCCTTCATGTCGGCGGCACCGAGGGATTCTTTCAGTTCCTGACTGACGAAATGCCACGGTTCAACCGTACTCAGCATTTCCTCGGAAATAGCCTGGTCGAATTCGACGGCCCCGAGATTGCGTTCGTTGAAACCTACCTACAGGCTGACCACGCCGCTTCAGAGCGTCATCACTGGAACGGCGATACGGTTAAATTATGGGCGCGCTATTTTGATCGATTTGAACGTCGTGACGGTGTTTGGCTGATTGCCGAGCGGCGTCTTATGGTCGACTTGATGTACCGCTATCCCAAGGGAAACTGGTTCGACGATCATCCAGACGCTTCCGGCAGTCCGCGTGACGGCACCGATCGGGTATTGCGCAAGGTGGCCGGTTATTCGGGCACCCCGATCGGGCAAAAATCACTCGCAGACGCTTGATCGACGAACACCAGAGGGGCAATGCCCCTCTGCACCCTCCCCCGCATAACCGCCGCGCTTATTGCAACCTGCGAACGGCCGGCTGGTTGCCAAACCGGAAACGGCTGAGCAACTGAATGTGCTCTTGGGTCACCTGTTGGATTGCACTGATCGCCGCCATCATCAGCGCTGAAGGCGTTGGCCGCGCCGGTTGCACCAACAGCAGCTCCAGCGTCAGGCCGGCACCGGCAAAAGGGTTGATCCTGAAGTCCCGCTCTGCGGGTTCAACACTGAAATCGTGGACGAATAGCAGACCGGGAAGAATCGCCATCCACTCGCTCTGCCTGATCAGGTCGAGCGTGGCCAGCACCGCATCGAGCTGGTAACAGGGGCCCGGCCCCGAAAGAGCTTCCAGTTGTGATCCGATCCACTGCGCATACTCGCGACTGTCAGGGGCCAACAGCTTGAACCCCGTCAGCTCGTCGAGCTCAATCAGTTCGCCATGCTCGAAGCCACTGTCATGGGTGATTGACGAGACCAGAAACGCAGGTGTGGCGGCAAATACCGTCGTGGACAGATCCGCCGGTGGCTGCGAAATCGACGGAATGATCGCAAAGTCGAGTTCGCCGGCCCGCACCATGTCGATCAGCATATTGCTGGGGGCGTCGATCACCGCGATTGACGCGTTAGGGTTCTGCGACATCAGGCGCAAATAGGCCGGCGCGAGCTGATAAGTCGCCAGTGTCGGCGTTACCCCGAAACGAACTTCGCCGGCCAGGCCCTGCTCGAAGGTATCCAGCGCCTGCAGTGCCCTGGAATTGGCTGCCACCACCTCTAGGCAATGCTGGTAAAACGAGGTGCCTGCTGCGGTAGGTTCTACGCCTTTCTGTCGGTCAAACAGCTGCACGCCAAGCATTTCTTCGATCTGTTTGATGTGCTGGGAAATGCCCGACTGAGTGGCGAACTCACGTGCCGCCGCCGCCGTGAACGATCGAGTCTCGTACACCGCCACGAACATTTGCATCTCCCGCAGACCGGGTAGCGAGTCATTCATGGCGCGATATCTCATTGAAGTCTGCGTTTGACGACTGCTCGCCATGGGCGATACGGATCGGTATCGCGTTGATGTCTTCGGTGGCCTTCTTCAAAAACCCGATGAAGTTCTGGGCAATCGTCGACAAGGGTTTGCGCGCCGGCTCTACCAGCAGCATTTCGTCCCAGAGAATTGGATCGGCCAGCGGGTTAAGCGTGAAGCGCTTGCGCCGCAGATCGTCGGCGATAAACAGCCCGGAAATAATCGCCGCCCAGTGGCTGGAGCGCACCAGATCCATGGCGCCCAGCATGGACTCGAACCAGTTGAGGCGCTGCACGACTTGCACCTTGTGATCGATCAGGTACTGCTCCAGCAGCGGTCGTCGCCCGATCGGCAGCACCAGATGCAAATCCTTGATGTCGCTCAGGCGCACCGGTTCGCAGTGCGGTAAACCTGAATCAGGTGAGGACACCAGAAACGCCGGTGTTCTCGTGAACAACGATGTACTCAACCCGACCGCCCCGCCACCGCCGTCGTAAGACATGCGTTGGGTGATGGCGAAATCCAGCATGCCACGGCGTACTGCGGTCGCAATCACGCTGCCTGCGCCTTCGGTAAGGTGCACGGAAACGTTGGGGTAAGCGGCTTCAAAAGCCAGCAGTGCGCGGCTGAATACCGAACGCGTCATGGTCGGAATCATGCCTATGCGCAGCGAACCGTCCGACGGCTCTGCGCGATGACCGACCGCGTTGCAGGCGCTTTCGTGCTGACGCAGCAACTGCACACATTGTTGGTAATAGGCATGCCCGGCGGGCGTGGGAATAATCGTGCGATCGCGGGCGAACAGGCGCACGCCCAATTGATTTTCCAACTGCCGAACGTGCGCAGACACGCCGGACTGTCCCAGCCCTTCGCGGCTGGCAGCGACAGTGAAGGAGCCTTCCTCGTACACGGCAACAAACATGCGGATGTGCATCAACTTGGGGAGCATCATGCGCGAAATCGTCTCTTATTATTGCTTGCTGAACACCGTCAGCAATTTATAGGTGGCTCGTACTCTATCCATATCGGGAATGGCTTGCCAGCCCTGATCCAACCTCGATTAACGGGCGCAAAATCACCGGTTGTGGACAGGCGAAAGAAGGGATTAACGAGGATGACGACGGCAAGACTGCGCTTGCCGATCGCCCATCAACCGGAGGGTGACGCGGCTCAGCAGGTTTTCATCATGCCGCCATCGACAGCCAGCACCTGTCCCGTCACGAACTGTGCGTCCTCGCTGGTCAAAAACAGCATCGGCCCGACAATATCGTTGGGCACCGCCATTCTCTTGAAGGCCTGTAAATTGACGATGCTATCGCGTACGACGTCGGGTATATGGCTGGTGCCCGGTGTCGCAGTCAGTGCGGGCGCGAGCGTATTGACGGTAATGAAGTCCTTGCCCAGATCATTCGCCAGTCCTCGGGTGAAGCCAATGATGCCCATCTTGCTTGCCATGTAATGGCTGACGCCAACGGCGTTGGTGACGATCGATGTCGAAGACACGTTGACGATGCGCCCCCAGCCATTAGTGCGCATCATCGGTACGAAGACTTTTGCGCTCAAAAACATACTGTCCAGATTGATTTCAAAGGTGCGTCGCCAGGTTTTGAAGTCCAGCGCATCGAAGTGCACATTGGGGTAGATCCCGGCGTTGTTGACCAGAATGTCGCAGCGACCGTAGTGGTTTTTGACGACCTCGCCGGCAGCGATCCAGTCGGTTTCCTGGCTGACATCACAATGAATGGCAATGGCTTGGCCGCCCGCCTCCTCAATCAGCTCGCAGGTTTGCGAAAGATCGGCGATGTCCAGCAGGGCCAGAGCGGCGCCTCGTTGTGCCAGTTGAATCGCCAGTTCCTGGCCAATGCCCTTGGCGGCGCCCGAAACAACGGCAACGCGATTTTTATGGGTTTGCATGGTTTTCACCTCAAGCATCTCGGGATTCATTGCAAAATGGCCAGCGTAAATTGCTCACGCTTCTGATTTCCAGATGATGCTGGACATTCCACCGTCTACGGCTATATCGGTTCCAGTGATATACGACGCTCTGTCGGATGCAAGAAACAGAGCGGCTTCAACAATCTCCTCAGCTCGGGCCGGGCGGCCCAGTGCCGCGTGTTTCCACAGTTGTCGCGCTGTCGGTAAGCCGTATTCATCAAGCGCTGGAGAGGGCTGCGCGTCTGGATCGGCAATCAGACCTGGACTGATACTTACCGAACGTATGCCGTATGGTGCGCCTTGGGCGGCAAGCATACGCGTAAGTGCGTGTACGCCTGCATTAGCCACACCGTGCGCAACTGCAGGAAAACCGGATAGCTCAAGATGGCCGGCAATCGACGCCACGTTGACTATTACTCCTTTTTGCTGTTTCAGCATTTGCGGCCAAACCGCGCGAGCTGCCACGTAGGCGATCGTCAACTCGTTGCGAATGGTGTAATTCCAATGCTCAATCGAGGCATCTTCAAAAGCGGCAATGCTGACACCTGCGGCATTGTTATAGAGGACATCGATTCGCCCCCAGCGCGATATGGCTTCATCTATCCATCGTTGTGCATCAATGGGGCTGGCCAGATCGAGAGGTTCCAGCGAAAAAAAATCTCCACCCTCCTCTCTCACCAGTCTGCAGGTTTCTTCAGATCGCTGGATTGCGACATCGCAGCCAAGTACTTTCGCGCCTTCTCTGGCAAACATTTGGGCAGCTATCCGCCCCATACGCCCGCCGGTTCCTGAAATCAGTACGACTTTGTCTTTGAACTCAGGCATCGCAACGATCCTGTAACGGTGGAAATTTCAATTTCGAAGCAGCTCCGAAATCGCGTTCGACGGACTCGTATTCAGCCACCAAAACGCGGCTCTGGCAGCCCTTGCACACCCAAACCACGAACCGCGAAAAGACTCCCGCGCATCACGTTGTCACCCGGATAGCGCGGCAACGGTGGCTTGGCCATCGAAGTGACAAATAACGTGTCCATGTCAGGCCCGCCGAAGTTGACGCTGGTGACCTTCTTCACCGGCATTTCGATAACCCGATCGAGGCTGCCATCCGGCGCAAAGCGGCACAGCTTGCCGGCGTAGACCTGAGCATTCCAGAGGTAGCCTTCGGCATCGACCGTGGAGCCGTCGGTGGTCGTCGTTTCGGTGAAGCCTGCTTTGGTGAACGTGCGACGGTTGGCGATGCCACCAGTTTCGAGGTCGTAGTCATACGCCCAGATTTCACCGGAAAAAGTATCGGAGAAATAGAACGTCGACCCGTCGGGGCTCCAGCACGGCCCGTTGGAAATCGCAAAACCTGAGTCGAGCGTATGCACCGACAGATCCGGGTCGATGCGAAACAGCGTGCCATCAGCGAAGCCCTCGCGGGTGTCCATGCTGCCGACGATGAAACGCCCACGGGCGTCGACCTTGCCGTCATTCAAGCGGTTATGCGGCTTGTCAGCCTCGGGATTGACGATCAGCTCGGTCTCGCCCGTGTCGAAGTCGAGGAAGTGAAACCCCGAACCCAGCGCCACAATGGCACCGCCATTACGACGCAGCGCCATCGAACCGATGGTGTCGGGCATTTCCCACGTACGCACCTCGCGCCCGTCAGCGGTGCAGCGATAAACGCGACCGCCGACGACGTCGATCCAGTACAGGCGCTGCTCCTGCACATCCCATACAGGGCCCTCACCGATGGTGGTTTTTACGTCCACCAGAACATCGATCTGCATGTTATCTCCTGGATTTTCCTGAACTGGATTGAGGCGATCCGACCCAAGCTGAACCGCGATATTGAACGGAGCTGCTTAGGCTTTTGGCGGTTCGGCAATTGTGATGAACACGCCGTAAGGGTCTTTGAAGCTGAACCAGGTCATGGTCAGGTTTTGCCCAGGCTTGCGGATGATGATGTCTTTGGGCTCGCAAACTACTTCGACACCTTCGTACGCGCTGATCTTTTCAAAAGCTTCGCGAGTGTTTTCAACCAGCAGTGCAAGACGGGTAATCCCGACCTGATTCATCAAGTCATACGGGCCATCGCCGATGATCGTTGCCGGTTTGGTGTACTCGATCAGGTTGATTTCGGTGGCGTGCTTGGCATCGGCGCCTGCGGTGAGGATGTGATGGGCGTAAATGCTGATCTCATCTTCGGCGAAACCCAGCAGCGGGCCATCCGCTTCATCGGTTCTGGTTTCGAAGGTCGAAACAAAACCCAGTACATCGCGGTAGAACTTGAGGGCCTGATCAACGTCCGGGACGGTGATGCAAACGTGAAGCAGTTTTTTAACCAGTGCGTTCATGACTTTTACCGCCCTTTAATTAGCCGTTCCAGGTGTTAGTGAGGTCGTAACGCGTTGCCCATTGGACGTCATACACCTTGTCGCCCCAGGTCTTTGTCTTGTCTTCACCGGCTTCAATGCGCGACGGGCTCTTCATCCAGTCTTCGAATTTTTCCTGGCTGTCGAATTCATAAATCGTCAGGTACGTCGGGCACGGCTGGGTGGTTACGCCGACGTGATAGGTCTCCTCGGCCAGTTTGAAGCGGCTGACTTTTCTCACGCAGTCGCCCTGCATCAACATCGGTACATGCACGTCGTCGTACCAAACATTGAACTTGTCTTCGTCTTCCGCTGAGCAATTGATGCCCACTGTCCAGATAACGCTCTGGTCATTCATGGTTAAGTTTCCAATATAAAAAGTTGCTCTTCGCCAGAGCCCCACAGTGGAATTTCGGGCAATAGAAACCCCAGACCACTTCCGTCAAACAATCGGAAGTGGATCCGTCGTTGCTATTAACTGATTATTTTTTGGCGATGGCTTCGAAGAACCGGACCTTGCCTTCTTCGCGATGACTGCGCAGCGTGTGGGTGGTCATCACTGGATGCTGTTCATACGCGGGTTCAGGCACATTCGGGTTGCCTGTCCAGGAAATCAGTCGGCACACGCGATTGCTGATGCGCCAGCCCTTATCGGTGCGCACCAGAATATCGTCGTACCAGCCACGGCCAACCCAGTCAGGGCCACCCACTGCCGAATCACGGGACAGCAGCCAGTCACCGTAGGTCAGCGCGTAGGCCGTATCGCCCTCCACGTGTACGCAGGAACCGGTCATGGTGTGCATGTGATTGGTCAGTGTTTCGTGGAAGTCCTTGAAGGCGAACTTCAGCGCACCGACCGACTTCCAGACCGCGCCGGCCGGCCCGAAATCGGCGTGGGCATCCTCGGTAAACACCTCGTCCAGCAAGTCCCAGGCGTGAGCGTCCAACGCGACGCCATACAGGTTGATGACATCAATAATTTCGGACTTGTCTTGTGTGACACTCATTTAAATTCTCCGATTTTTCCGAGTAATAAATTCTACAAACACGGGTTACTTGCAGTACTCAATCACTTCCAGAACGTTGTCGAACGGGTCTTTAAACGTCAGGATCTTGAATTTGCCGCCGGTTGGCGCGATCACCACTTGTGGCTCGCACAGGAAAACGATGTCGCCGCGCGCCTTGAGCTTCTCATGAATGGCATCGGTGTCGTCTACACCAAACGCCATACGGTTAATGCCAGCGTGGTTCAGCGGCGCGGAAGCGTTTTTGTTGACCACGGTTTTTGGCTCGACGAACTCGATCAGGTCGATAACGGTGGCGTTGTCCTTGTCTTTGCCGACGAGGTGGTCGGCATGGATTTCAATGATCTGGTTCGGGAAACCAAGGATTTCACCGGGCGCCCTTTCGTGGCGCAATTTGCCGATGGACTCAAGGCCGAGCACGCCACAGTAGAACTCAAGTGCAGCATCGATATCAGCGACGGTGATGCACACGTGAAACAGGCGATTGATATAGCGATCCATGGTGTTTCCTTATTTTAGGTGGTGTGAAAAATCAGGTTGATGGGTTACGGCAGGCATCTTTCGAATACCGGCTTCTCGGGTTTGGTTGCGGATAAGGGTGCAGAGGCCGCTGGCGGCGGTGCTTGTTCGGTGACCTCGACGACGGCTCCGACGCGTGCGCCGGGCAGCAGAAACCGCGCCAGTGCCGGGATCAGTACCAGGGCGCCGAGCATGTTCCACAAGAACATGAACGCCAGCAGCAGACCCATGTCGGCCTGGAACTTGATGCTGGAGAAATGCCAGGTCGCGACCGCCGCCGCCAGCGTGATACCGGTCAGCAACACCACGCGGCCGGTGAACTGCAGCGCCGTGGCATAGGCTTGTTTCAACGTGGCACCGGCACGCATTTGCGCAAGCGTTACGCTCAATACGTACAGCGCGTAATCCACGCCGATGCCGACGCCAAGGGCGATCACCGGCAAGGTCGCCACCTTGACGCCCATGCCCAGCGCGACCATCAAGGCTTCGGCCAGAATCGAGGTGAGCATCAGCGGCAGCATCGCCACCAGCACCGCTCGCCATGAGCGGAACGTCACAAAGCACAGCAGCGCCACGGCCCCGTAAACCATGAACAACATCTGGTACCAGGCCTTGTGAACCACGATGTTGGTGGTCGCGTCGATCCCGGCGGAACCGGCCGCCAACAGGAAGGTGGCGTCCTTGTCATTGTTTTTGGCGGCAAAGCGCTCGACCAGATCGACCACTTGCTGCAAGGTCTCGGCGCGGTGATCACGCAGGTAGGCGTACACCGTCAACAGGTTGCATTCTTCGTTGTACAGTTCACGTGGCGCCCGGGCGGTGATGGTGTTGAGCATGCTTTGATTGCTCGACAGGTCGTACCACAGCGGACTGCCCTCGTTCATGCCGACCATCAGGCGCCGTTGCAGCCGCGCAATCGACTGCGTGGATTCGACGCCGGGCAGATCCATCAACGCCCATTCCAGTTGGTCGACCCGACGCAATACGTCGTACTGGCTGCAGTTGCCTTCGGATGTCTTGACCATGATCGCGAAGAGATCATTGCTCGCGCCGTAGTTTGTAGTCAGGTAGCTGACGTCGCGGTTGTAGCGCGAGTCGGCTTGCAGCTCCGGAGCGCCAGGGTCGAGATCGCCCACCTTCAGTTGCGTGCCGACGGCAACGCCGACCACCGCCAGCACCAGCGCCGTGACGATCGCCGCCGTGGCACGACGGCCTTCGGTGAAACGCACCAGCCAGATAAAGAACGCACTGCTCTCCCCGGCGGCGGTTGCCGATTCCCGGCGCACGGCGCGCTCGGCGGCTTTACGGCTGACACCGACGTAGCTCAACAACACCGGCAGCAGGATCAGATTGGAAATCACCAGCACCAGCACGCCGAGGCTGGCGGCGATGGCCAGTTCGCGGATCACCGGAATGTCGATCATCAGCAGCACCGCGAAGCCGACGGCGTCCGCCAACAGTGCAGTCAGGCCCGCGAGGAACAGGCGGCGAAAGGTGAAACGTGCCGCGACGTAACGGTGTGTGCCCCGACCGATGTCCTGCAGGATGCCGTTCATTTTCTGCGCGCCATGGCTGATACCGATGGCAAAGATCAGAAATGGCACCAGCATCGAATACGGGTTCAGCGAGTAACCCAGCAGCGGCAGCAGGCCCAGTTGCCAGAGCACGCCGGTCACCGAGGTGATCACCACCAGCGCGGTGCTGATCACGTCACGGTTGTACAGAAAAACCATTGCCGCACAGATGATCAGTGCGATGAAGAAGAAGCCGATCACCTCCTGCATGCCATCCATGAGGTCGCCGGACAGCTTGGCAAACCCGGTGATGTGAATGGCCACCTCGTCACTGCTGTACTTGGCGCGCAACTGCTCAAGCTGCTTGGACAGCGCCGCGTAGTCCAGCGGTTTGCCGGCCGCGTCATGTTCCAGCAGCGGCACCTGAATCACCGTCGAGCCGCCGTTGACCGCGACCAACTGGCCGATTTCGCCCGAGCGCTGCACGTTCATGCGCAACTCTTCGATTTTGGCTGGCGAGCCGTCGTAGTGCGCAGGGATCACCTGACCACCGTCCAGTCCGTCTTCGGTCACCGCGGTCCAGCGTACGTTTGGCGTCCACAGCGATTTCATGAACGCGCGATCCACGCCTTGCAAGGTGAATACGTCATCGTTGATCTGGCGCAGCGTTTCCAGATAACGCGCGTTGTAGATGTCACCTTTGCGTGCCTCCACGGCGATGCGCACCGAGTTACCCAGGCCCGTCAGCTCTTTTTTGTGTTCCAGATAATTGGTGATGTACGGGTGGCCGGTCGGAATGGTCTTTTCGAAGCTGGCATTGAGCTTCAGGCTCAGCGCGCTGAAGCCCAGCAGGACGGTGACCAGCACGCACAAACACAGCACCAGGATGCGGTGGTTGAACACGGCGCGTTCGAGCACATTGCCCGAGCGCGGATCAAAGTCTTCGAGCCGGCAAGCGCCGGTCTCAGCAAGTTTCACTGTGGTCATGTCATTGAACTCTTATAAGGCGCGTCGAGTGAGCGTGCAGGTGGATGTCGTCAACCAAGCCGGGAGACTCCACCCATGCTGGTGGCCACCAACCCTCCGTCTGCAGCTTCGACCAGCGAGGTCAGCGGCACGCGTCGCGGCAGTTGCTGTTCGGCGAAATGGACACCACCGTCGCGACTGGCAAGCACTCGCCCACCCTGCGCCAACAGCATCACCCGACCATCGCGCAGCTCAACGCTTGAAAGAATCGTCAACGGCGCCGCCAGTTCGATCGCGTTCACGGTTGTACTCCCCGAGTCGATGCGGCACGCAGCCCCCAACAGCCCGGCAAAGACAAAACTCCCACCGAGCGTGGCCGTTGCGGTGAACAGAGTGCGTTCGGAAGGTGCCGCCAAGGCCGTGAAGCTAGCGCCATCGTCGTCGCTGCGCATCAGCACGCCCTGCTCGCCCGCCACCACCCAGGTCTTGGCATGGTGGGCAACCGCATACAGATGCATGCTCATGGGATTGACCAGACGCTCGCGGCAAGGCGTCCAGGTTTTACCGCCGTCATCGGTGCTGGCGGCGAGGCCGAAGGCGCCCACCACCATCCCGTGCAATGCGTCGGCAAAACAGATCGACAGCAGCGGTTTGTCTGCACCGTCATCCACCAGACGCTGAGCCTGCTGGACGCGGTGTTCGCGATCGGCATCGGTATCGGGCAACGCCTGCGCCTGAACGAGACTGGCCTGTGCCAGGGCGATTCCATCGGTCTGAATGGACCAATTCTCACCACCGTCAGAGGTATGCAACACAACACCACTGTGGCCAGCGATCCAGCCCTGACGGGCATCGACAAAACTCGCTGATGTCAGCGTCACACTGACCGGTACGCGGGCCTGGCGCCAATGCCGGCCGCCGTCGTCGGACAGCACGACCATGCCGCGTTCGCCCAATGCCACCAAACGCTCACCGGCCACCACCACGCGGGTCAGCACAGCCTGTGCTGCCCGTGGGGTCATGGTCGCCGGTTGGCCGAGCAGCCCAGGCATGGCTGCCGAAGCGAACGCTACCGTGGTAGAGGCCAGTGTCGGGGCCAACAACACTTGCAAACCCAGGCCCAACCCCACCAGCAACAGCCCGCGACGGGAAACGTCGACGCCTTCATTGTTATTGTTATTCATACCGGTCATCTCATCAGGTTCATCGTTCAAGCCAGATACAGTCTTTAGCGCACGCCCTCTCCAGACAGGGACTCGGGCGTGAAGATGCGGTCTGGCAACGTGGCCTTCAGGTCGACTTGTTTATCACGCGGGAAATAGGCAGAGGCGAAGTAGCCGCCGCCGATCAGGTCGTACGACATATAGCCTGCGACGATGGTGCCGGGACCTGCCGGGAACACGGTTGGCAAGTTGTACGTCACTTTCCACAGTTGCCCCTGGGCATCCCAACGTTCGCCGGCGACAGCGATCCAGGTGTCTTCATCCAGATACACGCGCAGACGCGGAATCACGTGGCGCTGACCGGCCTTGAGCGTGCCCTCCACCACCCACACCCGATGCTGCTCGAAGCGCACGAAGTCCGGGTTGACGGTCTTTTCAGACATGAGCTTTTCCAGCGACGGCGCCTGGTGATAGCTGTTGGTGTTGTACGGCACGTACATTTCTTTCTTGCCGACCAGCTTCCAGTCGTAACGTCCGATGGACGAGGAATACACCTCGACTTCGTCGAAATTGAGGATGCCGCCCGCCACCGGGCTCGGTACATCGCAGCAGGTCAGCGGCAGACGACGGACGCGACGCTGGCCGGTCAGGTAGACCCAGGTTTTAGACTCGATGTCGTTGATGTTGACGCGTTGCAGCAGGATCTCGCCGGCACGGATCGGCGGGCCGGACGTGTCGACGCGACGCACGACAATGTTGGAGCCGGCGGCCTGCCATTTCTCCAGGTTGCTGTTCTGGTCGTAGTAAGGGAACGAGCTCTTGGCGACGTTCTGCGAGACCGGAATCACTTTGCCTTCTGGCGTTACGCGAGCCAGGCTAGGCGTGGTCTGGTAGCTGGGGGTTGTCCATCGCAACAGGTGGTTCCAGATCGCCTCTTCCCCGTTTTTCGGAATCGGGAACGGGATGCCGCCGTAGGTGCCTTTCGGGAACGGACCGAGTTCGCCAGATGGATCCATTGTCGCTCGAGTGGCGTTGGCTAAGGTGTTGTCGTATACCCACTGCGGCGCCGCTGCGGTGCGCCGGGTTGGGAACACCTGAACATTGAAGCTCGGAAACTTCTTCAACAGGCCCAAGGTGCCTTCGGTCAACTTGTCTTTGTACTGATCGGCATTCTGCGCCGTGATAGTCAGCAGAGGCTTATCCTTGAACAGATCCGGAATCGCCGCTGAGTTGTACGAGTTGTCGACCGGATACCCCCCCTCCCAAGGCGGAATCGTCCCGTCCTTGTTGCCGGCACGCTCGGCGCCCAGAGGCGTCAGTGTGGTCTTTAGCTTGGCGGCTTCGTCTGCCGAAACAGCGGCTTGGACAACCGGTGCCGTCAGTACGGCGCACGTCAGAGCCAGCAAGGTCATGCGATTGAACATGGTCATTATTGTTTTCCCTTAGAAGGTGCGACGCAGCGAGACTGAGACGAAATCACGATCTTTCAAGGTCTGCGCGAAGGTGTACGTGCCGTTGACGCTCGGGTCGCTCGAGGCATACGTGGCGGTGTTTGCGCCGCCGTAGTAATGTGTGTACGCCATCGTGAAATCCCACACGGTCAGATAGTTACCGGCCAGCGTGAAGGTCATGTCGCCGCCATCGTCTGGCCCCATGATCGCCACCGGGGATTTGCCATTGTTGTAGCCAACGGTGAAGGAAGGCGTGAGGTCGAGGCCGTCCATGACGTTGCGCTGCGGTATTGCGTACAAGGCCCGCACCGCAGCAGCGCGTCGATCCAGATCCGGATCCATGACCGAGCAATTACTGGTGCAACTGGTCAGCTGGTTGTAGGCCACTTCCATGCTGAATGAAGGTTCGTCGGACATGAAGTTGCGCGGCATAGTCCAGATCATCGACACGTTGGCATGCGCCGAATTACCGATGGCATAAAACGCGTGGTTGTTGTTGTCCGCCTCTTGGGCTCCAACCTCCACCGGCAGGCTGGTCAACGGCGTGTCGCGACGTACGGAGATCTCTCCGGCGTAGTTGATCGTATCCACTGTCGTGGTGGCACTGATACCGAACGCCTTAATGTCCTCGGGGTACACCCATTGGTATGTTCCGAACCCGGCACCTGTGACAGGGGTGCGTCCTGCGTGTGAATAAAGCACAGGCGTTTTGGCGTGGTAGCGGATCGCGTAGGCACCCAGTTCCCAGTCGCCCAATTGCGTGCGCAGTCCAAGACCGAACTGGCCGCTATCTTTAGCCTTGATGTCAGCACCGCGCGACAAACCGATTCCCGGTAAACCTGGTGCAAAACGAATTCGTTCGCCGCCATCGGCGATGAAGTCGTTGACCGAGAAGTAGCTACCTGCGGCCGGCAAGCGAGTAGCTTCCCAGTCGTATTGGTAGTAACCCATCAGGGTCAGCGCTGGGGAAAACTGGATCTGCCCGGAAAACTGGCCCACCGGCCTGATGATTTCTTTGGTGGTCGATCCAGGTACCGAGGAAGCCTTGACCGCGTCCACCGGAGACTGGGTACCGGCAATGGCATTGGCGCCGAAGAACAGACTCTCGCCCCACAGCACGGTGTGTTGGCCCAAACGGCCACTGACTCGCGCGTCTCCGACGTCAGCACCACCAAAAACGAAGGCATCGAGAATCTCGGCCTGACGACCGTGCAGATCGCGGGTGTCGTGGGTGAAATGGTCACTGGGCACCGACAACGAGTTGTTGGTCGCTGGCGAGTTGTTATCGTTTTTCTGGTTATAGACGTCGTCGTACCAGGCCGCGCCGCTCACGCGCAGGCCGTAATCGTCGTGAATCACCAGATCCATCTCGGACAGCACATCGAGACGGTTGGAAATCAGCCGGCCTTTCTTGAAGTTACGGTCGCCATCGTCAGCGTTGAGCGCCGCCGGTCCCTTGCCGCCACCCGGCGTGGCAGGAACGTTTTGGGTCAGCGTGTCATCCTGATCCTTGAGACGCATACCGGCAGAGTATTTGAACGTGTTGTCCCAGCGCAGTTTGATGTCAGGGTTACCCACATCAATCGGTGCGGCCAGCGTCGAGCCTGCCGCCATCAGGCTGGTGGCAACCAGCATGGAGCGAAGACTCTGGCGATACAAAACGTCGTGCGGCACTGCAAATCTTATTTTTATTATTTGCATTTTTGCTACCTAGAGGGATTGTGTGACGCATGAACTCCGGTTGCTGATCTGCCCGATTACATGAACGTTGGCCAGTCACAGCGACCCACAAGAAAAACCTCCCATGAAGTTGTGGTACCGGTTGAATTCATGCACGGACGAATCATGTGCAGGCAACACAGAGTCTTGGTTTGAGATAGTTTTATTGTCCTCAACCCTGACTGTGTATCTGTGTTGGCCCGAGTATATGCAGGCCCTTTTCGGCCTGAACAATGATAAAACCCGCTACACCGCAGCCAGAAAACTGATGGTGCAATGAAGGCGCGGATTCTTTGGGGGAAGGCGCAAAGAGGCACGGCTGCGAGCGCCGAAAAGGCTTGCAGACAAGGGGGAAAGACGCAGGAAATCTGATCGGGATCTGGCAGGACTGGCAGAGATGGCAGGGATGGCAGGGAAGAAATTGTGGCGAGGGGATTTATCCCCGATGGGCTGAGAAGCAGACCCAAACCCTGCCAATGCGATGTCTCTGAAAAACTGCGGTGGCTGATTCAGGGCTGCTTCGCAGCCCGTCGGGGATAAATCCCCTCACCACAGGATTCGCTTTAGATGTTGTCGGTAGTCAGGTGCAGTGCCATTTTGTCGAAGAGCAGCTTCACCCGCGTCAGCTCCAGTCGCGCCGTCGGCACCATGATTTTCACCCAGCGTTCCACCAGCGGGAATTGCTCCAGCACAGGCACCAACTCCCCCGCTGTCAGAGCATCGGCAACGATCGGCAAGGCCAGTTGCACAATCCCCTGGCCATCGCGGGCGGCGGCGCACAAATAGCCTTCATCGTTGGTGATTAGTCCCGGACGCACGTCCACTTCTATGCGCCCCTCGGGCGAGTTGAACGCCCAGATTGACCCGGCAAGGGAAAACGACAGACAGGGATGATCGACCAGGTCGCGGGGATGCAACAGCGCTTCACATCGCGCGAGATACGCCGGCGCCGCACACATCACCCGAGGAAAGGGCCGGATGACCTGCTCGACCACATCCGAGTAGGCCATCTGATCCATGCCGACCGAGATATCGAAGCCCTCCTCCGCCGGATTTCCGCCTCGGTCGGACGCAACTATTTCCAGCTGCACCATCGGATGCTCAGCACGGTAACGGGTAAACAGATCGCCAAGGCCCTGGCGGATCAGCACCGCCGGGGCTTTGATTCTGATCGGGCCTTCGATGGCGCCGGGGCTCAAGATCGCGCCACTGGCCATGTCGCTGTATGAGCGCAACAGATGCCGGGCATGAGTCAGGTAGCTTTGCCCGGTGTCAGTCAGTGTCAAACGGCGGGTTGAGCGGTCGAAAAAAGTGGTTTTGAAATCCCATTCGAGCTCGTCAACCCGCTTCATGATGACCGAGGGTGAGGTGTACAAGGTGCGCGCAGCGGCTGAGAAGTTACCGGTGTCGGCGGTGACGACGAAAGCCTTCAGCTTCAACAGCATGTCCATGGTGGAGCACTCAATATCAAGTAATGAGTTCGGACTCGATCGCGCGACGGATTTCAACGTTCGCCCACAGACGATCGTGGTGCGCCTGACAGCTTTCCCCCAACTTTCCGATGCCGTTGACCACGCACCAATGCTCCAGATAGAAGAGCGCGAAATCGGCGATGGTCATTTTTTCGAAGAGCCAGTCTTTACCGTTGATCTGTCGTTCTGCCCGGTCGAGCCCGGCCTGGAATATCTTCAGACCCTGCGCTTTCACCGCCGCATGATCTGCTTCGCTCGGCGCAAACTTCTCTGGCCGGCGAGCCCGAGTGTAGCCTTGCATGTGCACGGTAGATACCAAATATTCCGTCATTTCCAGCACACGAATCTCGCCTTCGATGTCCGTCGGGATCAGCTCTCGCTCAGGGTTCGTCCGGGCGAGATAGAGCGCGATTACAGGGAATTCGGTGAGCAGCGAACCATCGTCGCGAATCAGCGCGGGGACTTTGCCCTTGGGGTTGATCTGCGTATACGCCGCAAATTCTGGCGTACCTGCTCGCGCTGCTTTCTCGATTTCGAACGGCTTGCCGATTTCAGCAAGCAAGGCGTGGATGCCGATCTGGCAGGCTCCGGGCAAAAAAAACAGCTTCATAACATGTTCCTTATTGTGAGGTCGGCGTGGCAGCGCGGTGACTAGACGATGAACGTTTCGAGGACGCCGATACCGTCGACGCCCGCCTCCACCCGGTCACCCGGTTTGAGGTACCACTCACGCGGATCGGGCTTGTGGTGCAAAGCCACGCCTTCTGGCGTACCGGTGCTGATCAAATCGCCGGGCACCAGACCGAAACGCGACCAGAACGCGACCATTTCGGCGAAACCGAAAATCAGATCGCGGCAGTCGGAGTGCTGGCGCAACTCGCCATTGACCTTCAGCCACAACACCAGGGCTTTGGGATCCGGTACTTCGTCGGCGGTCAGAATGTAGGGGCCGATCGGACCAAACCCTGGAAAGTTCTTGCCGAGCATGATCATGCCGTTCTGCATCTCGCGCAGTTGCCATTCCCGTGCCGACAGGTCATTGAAAATGGTGTAGCCGAAAATCGCGCTGGCAGGATCGATGTCGCGGCGCGCGTCGATCGCCTTGCCGATCACCAGCGCGATCTCAACTTCGTAGTCGAAATCGAGCACATCGTCGGGTCGCTTCACCTGACTTTTATGCGGCACCAGCGTGCGCCCGAGTTTGATGAAACCGGTCGGGAAATCGCTGTGCAGTTTGCTGGCGTTGTCGGCATTGCCCTTCATCGACTCCAGCTTGTGCCGGCCAAAATTACGCCCGGCGCAGAAGATCGATTTTTCCGGCACAGGCGTAAGCCACTCAACGGTATTAGGGTCATCCAGCCACAGCGGATCCTGACGATCCGCCGCCCACCGGAGCAAGTCGCGGGTGGCGTCCATCGCGGCTGCGCCGCCCTCGATCAGAGCCATCACCGATGTAGGTGTGGTTGGGCCGTCTCGCACCGCCGCCGCCTTGGCGACATCTACAAGAAATTCAAACCCCGACGCGGCAGTGACGATCCCGAGCCGTTCAGGCCCTGCGGATGATTGATAGCGTGCGATCTTCATGCGTCGAGCCTGGCCAGAAGATGCTTGAGTAACTGCACTTCACTCGGGTCGAGCTTGCCCTGCACATCGGCCTCGCTCGACTTGCGGATGGCGATCAGTTCCAACACCGCGTGACGGCCATCGGCAGTCAACCTGACGGCAATACGACCGTCACTTGCGTCCACCTCCTCCAACAGGCCTCGTGTGATGAGCTGTTGCACGATCGCAGCGGAAATGCCCTGACCGCGTACCTTCTCGCTGCGCGCAACGATTTCCGGCATGCACAAGCCATCTTCACGACCGATGATGCTCAGCACCGCATATTCCTCGGCCGTCCACTGCCGCGATTCGAGCTTTTCAATCACGCTTTGGCGCGTGCGCAGGTAAGCATTGGAAACCTGATACAGCAGATCATCAGACGACAGGTTGCTGAACTCGTCTGCCGATTCAACGGCGGCGACGGCTTGCTTTGGCAGCAACATGCCGTAGCGGCCGCCATGGAACACCAGTGGCTTGCGCGCCGAATGGCCGAAATCGACAATCTCGCCGACAAAAATGACGTGATCACCGCCCTCGTACTGATAAGCGAGTTTGCAAGTGAAGCGCGCCATGCAGTCGGGTAGCAACGGCACGCCGTCCGGGCCACGATCCAGCGTGAGTCCTTCGAAACGGTCAATGCCTTTGCTCGCAAAGCGCGACGATAACGCTTCCTGGTCAGCGGAGAGGATATGCACGGCGAAATGCCCGTTGTTGCGGAAGGCATCCATGTTCAACGAGGTGCGCGCCAGGCTCCAAAGTACCATCGGCGGATCCAGCGACACCGAAGAAAAACTGTTCGCGGTCAAACCAATATCGACGCCGTCAGGCCCGGCCGTGGTGACAATCGTCACGCCCGTAGCAAAGGAGCCAAAAGCGTCACGCAGCGCACGGCTGTCGAAGCTCGGCCCGGCTTTGGAAGGATCTGTTTGAGTTGCTGTCTGTGTCGTCATGGTGAATGCCTCCAGTCTTCTTATTATCCAAACCGTCACGCTGCGAAGGGCCACCGAAGTGGCCCTGCTCCGCTACTTGGCGGCTCTGACGCGGGCTTTGTCCGCCAGATAAGTTTCCAGGGTGACCAACGGGCCGCGCTCGTGATCGAGCTGTTTGGTCGCAATGCCGCTGAACGCGGTGGTCTCGTTGAACCAGCATTCCTGCGGCGGCATTCCCCAGCGCAGCGCCAGGCCGGGCTTGCGCACGTCCCACGCAACAGGCTCGACCTCGATATCGATCAGCAGGTAGTGATCGCAGAACAACTCGACCCGATGGCCATCGGGATCGCGCAGGTAAACGAACAGCACACCGGCCGGGCCATGCCGACCCGGGCCTCGCTCCACGACATCGCCCATGCCCAGATTGCCGGCGATATCGCAGGCGCGCAGGATGCTGTGGGAGTCAGATACGGTGTAAGCAAAGTGGTGCAGACGCGGCCCCGGGTTTTCCAGAAACACGATGTCTTGGGTGCCGGGCTTGCGGAACATGAAAGTCGCAATCAACTTCTCGTCCAGCGCCATGTATTCGGAGATGCGAAAACCCATTTCTGCATAAAAATCGGTCTGCTCCTGCACGTTCGGCACTTGAATCTGGTAGTGGTCGAAGCGCATCGCCGCACCACCCTTGAAGTCCTGAAATTGCGTGTACACGCGCGGCGTCGTGGTCATCGTGGCGCAAAGCTGCACCGGGGTGCCGGCCGGGTCGTTGACCAGCAGCGTGCGGCCCTGATGCGGCACTTCGATCCAACGTGCCGGCAGGCCTTTGGACTTATAGAAATGCGCGGCCTTGTCCAGCTCTTCTTCGGTGTACACCCGGAAGCCGATCGCTTCGGCAGAATGCTCGCCGTCGTGGCGCTTGATCACCAGACTGTGGTGGCAAACCTCTTCCAGACCGCGGAAATACAGGGTGTCGGCATCGCGTTCGGTCAGTACCAGGCCAATGACCTGCTCGTAAAAATCGCGACTGGCTTCCAGGTCACGCGAAGTAATGACGGCGTGACTTGAGCGGGTGATATTGAACGGCGGGTAATAGACCGGTGTTGGCAATGGCATGTTGATTCTCCTGATGTCTTTTCAGAGCCGAGTGAAATCGGCCTCGTTGCTCAACTCGAGGGGGCCAGTCAACCGACCGGTCATGTTGTACCAACCAATATTGAACAGCAGCGCCACGCTCTGCTTTTGCCCGAGGCCGTGGTAAACGTCTTCCCAGACCTTGTCGCTGACCTGCGCCGGCGCTCGGGTTGCGTCCCGGGCCAGGCGCAGTACGGCCTTCTCCAGATCGGAGAACAGCGCGCTCTTTTCAAAATCCCACAGCGCTTGCATCTGTTCCTTTAGCACGCCTTCCTTGAGGGCTCGATTCCAATGCGGATCGTGTTCGTAATGGGTGCCCATGGTCTGGCACGCCATGACGATGGCCATCTCACGCAATTTCGGATCAATGCCACAGCCGTTGCGCACCGCGTCGGCCATGGGAATGAAAACCTCGAGAATCTCCGGGCAAGTCGCCAGAGTGCGAAAGATCTGCGCATTCGGCGCGTGGCCACGCTTGGCGCGCAGCAGGGCAAAGGCTTCGGGTTCGTCGTCGGGGGTGGGCAGCTGGATACGAGGCATACAAAACTCCGCACATTATTGTTTTAGTCAGCCGCCGCAGCGTGGCTATCAAGACCGCTGCGGAAGCTTTCGCTTATTGGCCGTTGATGCGCTGATCCCATTCGCTATTGCGATCAAGGAACGCCCACACACGGTCTTGCGCCTCGCGAGCACCGGGATAGCGTTCGCCACGCATTTGCGCGTTGCGCCATGGATCGCCCGAGAAAAATTTTTCGTACAGGTTCTGGCGTCCGGCAAACGACGAGCAGGACGCGTCCCAGGCCAGCCGCAACAGCTGCATTTTGCGTTCGGCGGGGATATCGGCCCCAGCGCAATAACGTTCGATGGCCGGGCCGTTTTCGCTGTAGAGATCCTCGACCGTTGGCGCGACCACCACGTTGCCAGCACCCAACAATTGCAGGATTTCCAGCGCTCGCGCATGCATCGCCGGGTATTGCGCGCGCACCACATTCAGCGGTTGTTCGTACGGCACAACGGTGCCACCGGGGCCTGGCACGCAGTCGATTTCAGCGACACGAATCATCGCGCGCAGGGTTTCGACATAAGCGACCAATTCCGACAGTTGCACCATGACGTTGGGGAAACGGCTGTGGTTCACTTCGGTCAGGTTGTAGGCGATGCCCAGCAGGAACTCCATCTTCGCCAGCGACCGCGTGGCGGACTGGTGCGAACCGTGCGGGCCGGATGGCGACTTCATCGCCGATTCAACCGCTTTGATGCTGCGATACATGAACACCCGTTCCCACGGGATAAACGCCTCTTCGAACCACAGCACGGCGTCCATTTCGTCCATGCGCCCGGTCAGCGGGTCGTTAGCGAACCGGCCCTTCGCTGGCAGCGAAGGACGGCAAATCATCTTCATCCCGGGGGTGTCGATCGGTGCTGCGAAACCCACCGCGTAGGCTTCGGCATCCGCCACCAGCGGGAATTTCGCCGCCGCCGGCATGATCAGCACTTCGTTGGCCAACGGGCCGAGGGTGGCCACCGAGCGTGCGCCGGACACGTAGATGCCGGCATCGGATTCGCGCACCACGCGCATGACCATGTCGCCCGGCTGCTCGAACATTTGCAGGCGCTTGTCGATGTCCGGCGACACCAGCGAGTGCGTCAGCGCGAGGTCGTTTTCGCGGATGAACTCATGGTATTTGAGAATGTTCTGGCCGAATTGCTCACCGCCGGCAGCGAACAGTTCGTGCGCCGAGGCATGCGCGCTGACCATGACGTTAAGGAAGTCCGGCGTGCGGCCCATCATGCCGCCGACAGCGTCCATCCAGGTCTTCATCATTTCCCGGCGCAGACGCAGATCGTCAGCCGAACGCGGCAGCATGAACGAACGACCAACGCGCGCACCGGAGGTCGGTGATTCGAAGGTCATCTTGTCCTGCAAGGCGGGATCGCACTGGATGTCGTACAGATCCGCGATGGATTGAATCGCGCCACGGAAACGGCGATCCACCGTCACGTCCTTGATGCGCTCGCCATCAATCCACACGGAGCGACCGTCTTGCAGCGAGGCGATGTAATCGGCCCCGTTGCGTACTCCGTTGCGGGCTCCACTCATGGCCATCGGTTTTTTGTTTGCGTTATTTTCCATGGGTCATGCTCCTGCATTTGAAACGTTTGGCCTGCGGCGGGACTACCCGGCGCAAGGCGAATTCGGCTGCGGTTGCCACACCTCGATAGTATTGAGATGGGGCACTTTTAAGAATTTGTGAATGGGCCGAAGAGTTGTTCCGAAATAGAAAAGAACGACGCTTCAGGTAGCGAGGCCAAACTCCGCCGCCAAGGCAAGAATGTTCCGCGCCCGCGCCATCACCGGGGCATCGATCATCCGGCCGTCGAGCACCACCACCCCGCCGCCGGCGGCGTCACCCAGCTGGCAAACGGCTTGCGCCCATTCGATGTCCTGCGCCGAGGGCGTGAAGGCCACCGCGGCTTCTGTGACCTGACTGGGATGAATCAACAACTGGCCACTGAACCCGTGTCGCCGCGCACGAGCGGCGTACCGGGCCAGGCCTGATTGATCACCGATGGCGGTGAACACGCCATCGACCGGCGCCGGCAATCGCGCCCGTTTGCTCGCGAGCACGATCATTGCGCGCCAAGGCAGAAACACCAGTTCTTCAGGGTCTGATTCGTCGGGGATCAGATCGAGTTCGACGGCCAGATCCAGCTTGCCGAACATTAACCGCGCGCAACCCGGTGCGCCGGCGATATGGGCCAAGGCGTCAATGCCTTGCACGGTCTCGATGATGCACAACTGCGGTTTGCCGGTGACATGATGGGCGTGCTGCACCTGCGCCGCGTTGTCGGCTTTTGGCAGCATCACGGCAGCGATGCCGGTGTGACGGCAGGCTGCCAGATCATGCTCATGCCACAGAGTGTCGGCGGCGTTGATCCGCACGACCACGCGCTCATCCGGATGCTCATCCAGCCAGGCCAGCAAGGCCAGACGCGCCGCCGGTTTGTCGACCGGTGCCACCGCATCTTCAAGATCGACCACGACGATGTCGGTGCCGCTGGCTAGCGCTTTACCAATGCGTTCCGGACGGTTTGCGGGCACGAATAGAAAGGTGCGTGCCCGCGCCAGATTCAATTGTCGAATCGCCATCACACCACCGTCCTGTCATGCAGTTCATCGGCACGGTCGGCGTAACCCAGTTCACGAAGAATCGCCGCGGTATGTTCCCCGAGTGCCGGCACCGGGCCCATGCGCGCGGGATGCTCACCGCCCATGCCCGGTGGTTGCAGTGCAGGTATCGGGCCTGCGGGCGTGTTCACGGTAGTCCAACGCTGACGCGCGGCGAGTTGCGGATGGTTCCAGATGTCGTTCATGGTGCTGACGTTGGCATTGGCGATGTCAGCGGCATCGAGGCGAGCCATTACATCATCAGCGCTGAGACTGGCAAAGTTGTGCTCGATCAATTTGCTCAAGACTTCGCGGTTGGCAGTGCGCAGCGCATTGCTGGCAAACCGCGCATCCGTGGCGAGTGCTGCGTCACCCAACAACTTTTCGCAGAACACCGCCCATTCGCGTTCGTTCTGCAGGCCGAGCATGACGGTACGGCCATCGCCGGCGCGGAACGGCCCGTAAGGGTAAATCGTCGCGTGCGAAGCACCCGTACGGCGCGGTGGCTCCTGCCCTTCGTAGGCGTAGTACATCGGGAAGCCCATCCACTCGACCATCGCATCAATCATTGCGATCTCGATGCGCCGGCCACGGCCGGTTTTGCCGCGCTCGATCAGCGCCGCAAGGATATTGGTATAGGCGTACATGCCCGCCGCAATGTCGGCGATGGAAATGCCGGCCTTGACCTGCTCTTCCGGTGTGCCAGTGATCGACAGGAAGCCGGCCTCGCTCTGAATCAGCAAGTCGTAAGCCTTTTTCTCGGTGTACGGGCCGCCCTCACCGTATCCAGAAATGTCACAGACGATCAGCTTCGGGTTTTTCGCAGCCAGTGCTTCGTACGAAAGCCCCAATCGGGCAGCCGCGCCCGGTGCAAGGTTTTGCACCAGCACATCGGCTTCGGCCAGAAGCTTCATCAGAATCTCCTGTGCCTCGGGTTGTTTCAGGTCGAGCGCAAGGCTCTCTTTCGAGCGATTGACCCAGACAAAATGCGAGGCCAGACCATCGACACGCGCGTCATAGGCACGGGCAAAATCGCCGCTGCCCGGACGCTCGACCTTGATCACCCGTGCGCCCTGATCAGCCAGATGACGCGTGGCCAAAGGTGCTGCGATGGCGTGCTCGAGCGAGACCACCGTGATCCCTTCTAGCGCAAGTACCGGTTGGGTAGATGCCATAACGGAGTCCTCAGAAAGAACGCGGCAGCCCGAGCAAGTGCTCGGCGACGTAGGAATAGATCAGGTTGGTGGAGATCGGCGCGACCTGGTACAGCCGGGTCTCGCGGAATTTGCGCTCAATGTCGTATTCATTGGCGAAGCCGAAACCGCCGTGGGTTTGCAGGCAAACGTTGGCGGCTTCCCACGACGCTTTGGCGGCGAGGTACTTGGCCATGTTGGCCTGGGCGCCACAGGGTTGGTGCGCGTCGAATAGCTGGCAGGCCTTGAAACGCATCAGGTTGGCGGCCTCGATCTCGATGAAAGAGTCGGCAATCGGGAATTGCACGCCCTGGTTCTGCCCGATGGGACGGTCGAACACCACGCGTTCGTTGGCGTATTTGACGGCGCGCTCCATGAACCAGTAACCGTCACCGATGCATTCGGCAGCGATCAACGTACGCTCGGCGTTAAGCCCATCGAGGATATATTTGAAGCCCTTGCCCTCCTCGCCAATCAGGTTTTCCTCAGGGATCTCCAGGCTGTCGAAGAACAGCTCGTTGGTCTCGTGATTGACCATGTTGGGGATTGGCTGCACGGTCAGGCCCTTGCCGATGGCGTCTTTGAGGTCGACGATGAAAATCGACATGCCTTCAGACTTGCGCTTCACCTCGGTCAGCGGCGTGGTGCGTGCGAGCAGGATCATCAGGTCGGAGTGCTGCACCCGCGAAATCCACACTTTTTGCCCGTTGACCACGTAGCGGCCGTCTTTCTTCACGGCGTTGGTTTTGATCTTGGTGGTGTCTGTTCCCGTGGTTGGCTCGGTGACCGCCATCGACTGGATGCGCAACTCGCCGGCGGCAATCTTTGGCAGGTATTTTTCTTTCTGCGCGGTGCTGCCGTTACGCAGCAGCGTGCTCATGTTGTACATCTGGCCATGGACTGCGCCGGAGTTGCCGCCGGAACGATTGATCTCTTCCATGATCACCGACGCCTCGGTCAACCCCAGTCCCGAGCCGCCGTATTCTTCCGGGATCATCGCCGAGAGCCAGCCCGCGCTGATCAGTGCATCAACAAAGGCCTCAGGGTAGGCCCGCTGCTCGTCGATCTTGCGGTGGTATTCGTCTGGAAACTCACTGCACAAGGCACGGACGGCGTCGCGGATTTCCTGGTGTTCATCGGGGGCGTAGAGCATGGTCATGTCGGTTTCCTGTCTTGTTTGTGGTGATCGCGGCGCAGCAGTGCTCTTGGCGCTCCTGCACAGCGGCACCTTTTTGAAAACGCTTGGGTGTCAGTCGAACGTGACTTCAGCTTTCATCGTCGAGCGCCTGTTGCAGTCAGTCCAAAGATCGGCGGTGCCCAGGCCGGTGAGCTGTCCGCACACTGCAAAGTCCGCCGTATCGAACAGCGGGCCGATCGCGCGGAAAGCGAAGCGTCGTATACGCTTGTTCGGGTGCGCCGCGCGAAAGCCTTCGAGCAGCAATGTCGCGGCCAGCGGGCCCTGCACGACGAGGCCCGGATAGCCTTCTTCCAGCGTGGCGTAGGGCTTGTCGTAGTGAATGCGATGGCCGTTGAACGTCAGTGCCGAATAACGGAACAGCAAGACCGGGTCGGGATGAATCAGTCGGCGGAATTCGCCTTGGCGCTCCGTCGCTTCGCCGGCAAGGGGCGCTCCTTGAGGCGCTGGTTGGCGGTAGACAATGTCCTGTTCCTCCACCACGCACACACCACTTTCACCAGAAATTTTGTGTTCGACGGTGACAAACAGCAGCTCGCCATTGCGCCCGGATTTGCGTTCGCAGCGCAGGATGCGCGAAACCCTGGTGACGGCTTCCCCGACGCGCAGCGGCTGCTCGAAGCTCAAGCGTCCGCCCGCCCACATACGGTTGGGCAGGTTCACTGGCGGCAGGAAACCGCCGCGTTGCGGATGGCCGTCGACGCCGATTTCGCTGTGTCGGGCATTTGGCGAGAAGTACACCCAGTGCCACAAGGGCGGCAATTCACAGCCTTCCTGCAGGGTGTCGGAATCGAGGTCGAGCGTCGCTGCCAGCGCTTGCGCAGTGCGTTGATCGATACGATCGCTACGCAGTTCCTCGCGGCCCACCCAATCGCTCAAGTCCGCGAGAGTCGCCTCATTACAGGCATTCATGGTCATCTCCTTCACGCCTCTTTACGCCGTGCCGCCGGCAAGTCGGTGCAGCTGCCGTGGGCAACCTCTGCCGCCATCCCCACGGTTTCACCCAATGTCGGATGCGGGTGGATGGTTTTGCCGATGTCCTCGGCGTTGGCGCCCATTTCGATAGCGAGGCACACCTCGCTGATCAGATCACCCGCACCGGTACCGACGATGCCGCCGCCGACCACGCGATGGGTGTGTGCGTCGAACAGCAGCTTGGTGAAGCCTTCATCGCGACCATTGGCAATGGCACGGCCAGATGCCGCCCATGGGAAAACCGCCGTCTCGACCTTGATGCCTTGGTCTTTGGCTTCTTGCTGGGTCAGGCCGGCCCAAGCCACTTCGGGATTGGTGTAGGCCACGCCGGGAATCTGCAACGCATCAAAGCGGCTGCGGGCCAGTTCGGCATTGTTCAAGGCTTCGCCTGCCGCGACTTCAGCGGCGACATGGCCCTCGTGAGCGGCTTTGTGGGCCAGCATCGGTTGGCCGACGATGTCGCCAATCGCGAAGATATGCGGCACGTTGGTGCGCAGTTGCTTATCGACGGGGATGAAACCGCGCTCATTGATATTGACGCCGGCCTTGTCGGCATCGAGCTGGTTGCCATTGGGTTTGCGCCCGACCGCGACCAACACCAGGTCATAGCACTGCGGTTCTGCGGGTGCTTTTTCACCCTCGAAGGTCACCCAGATGCCCTGCTCGCTCGCCTCGGCTTTCACCGTGCGCGTGTTCAACATCAGGTGATCGAAACGATGGCTGTTGTGCTTTTCCCAGACCTTGACCAGGTCGCGATCCGGGCCTTGCATCAAGCCGTCCAGCATCTCGACCACATCGATACGTGCGCCCAGGGCCGAATAAACCGTGGCCATTTCCAGGCCGATAATCCCACCGCCGACCACCAACATGCGTTTAGGCACAGACCTGAGTTCCAGAGCACCGGTTGAGTCAACGATGCGCGGATCCTGGGGCATAAACGGCAACTTCACGGCCTGACTGCCGGCGGCAATTACGCATTGTTTGAAGCGAATTACCTGTTTCTCGCCCGTCTGCTCCTGCCCGGAGCCGGAACACAGAGCGACCTCGATGCGCTGCGGATCGAGGAATCGGCCAACGCCGCGCACGACCTCGACTTTGCGCCCCTTAGCCATGCCGGCAAGACCGCCCGTGAGCTTGTTGACCACCGAATCTTTGTGCGCGCGTAACTTGTCGATATCGACCTTTTGGGCACCGAAGTCGATGCCCAGCGACGCTAGATGCGGAACTTCCTCCATGACCGAAGCGATATGCAGCAGCGCTTTGGAAGGGATGCAACCGACGTTCAGGCACACGCCGCCCAATGAGGCGTAGCGCTCGACAATGATGGTTATCCGGCCCAGATCGGCCGAGCGGAACGCAGCGGAGTAACCGCCGGGACCGCCGCCGAGCACCAGCACGTCGCACTGCAGCTCTGTGCCGCTGGCGGTTGCGGCCGCTGCTGCTGTTGGCGTTGGCGTTGGCGTTGGCGTTGGCGTTGGCTGAATCGCCGACCCATTCGATTCCAGCGTCAACAACACCGCGCCTTCGCCGACCTTCTCGCCAACCTTGACTCTAATTTCCTTGACCACACCGGCGGCAGAAGACGGTACATCCATGGTCGCCTTGTCGGACTCCAGCGTGCAGAGCGGGTCATCGACGGCCACCACATCGCCAATCTTGACCAGTATTTCAATCACCGGCATGGCAGCGGCATCGCCGATGCCGGGCATCTTCACTTCAATAAGCTGACTCATGGGCATTCCCTCACAGCGTAATTCGACGGAAATCTGCCAACAGAGCCGCCAGGTGCTGAAGGAAACGTGCCGCCGCCGCGCCATCGACGACGCGGTGATCCCATGACAGTGCCATGGGCAGAATGAGACGCGGCGCGAAAGCTTTGCCATCCCAAACCGGTCTGATTTGCGCACGGGTAACGCCGAGGATCGCCACTTCCGGCGCATTGATAATCGGCGTAAAACCGGTGCCGCCAATGCCGCCCAGGCTGGAAACGGTGAAGGTGCCGCCGCTCATGTCGGCGGGCCCCAACTTGCCGTCCCGAGCTTTTCGCGCCAGTTCGGCGCATTCCGTGGCGATTTGGCCGATGCCCTTTTTGTCAGCATCGCGAATGACCGGCACCACCAGACCGTTCGGCGTGTCAGCGGCAAAACCGATGTGGAAGTACTGCTTGAGGATCAGGATCGGCTCGCCGTCTTCGTTGCCCAGCGAACTGTTGAACGACGGGAAGGCTTTCAAGGTGGCGACGGCGGCCTTGATCAAAAACGCGAGCATGGTGTACTTGATCGCGTCCTTGCCGCCTTCCAGATTGAGCTGCACGCGAAATGCTTCCAGCTCGGTAATGTCGACTTCTTCGTTGTTGGTGACGTGGGGGATCATCACCCAGTTGCGCGCGAGATTTGCGCCGGAGATCTTTTTGATACGCGACATCGCGACCTTCTCGACCGTGCCGAATTTGGCAAAGTCGATGTCCGGCCACGGCAGCAGATTGAGCCCACCGGTTTGATCGGCACGCGGCGCGGAACTGTCCAGACGCAGCAGAGCGTCTTTGACGAAACGTTCGATATCTTCACGAAGCAGTCGCCCGCCCTTGCCGGTGGCAATTGCGCGGCTGACATCCACGCCCAGTTTTCGCGCATAGCTGCGTACCGAAGGGCTGGCGTGGGGTTTCGGCCCGGAAATACTCACCACTGGCGCAGGCGCTTTGGCGACGGCTGGCTGCGGAGGAACGTTGACGATGGGTTCGGCCACGACCGGGCTAATGACGGGCGGTTGCGCAACAGGCGCTTCATCAATCGCCATCTGCAACGTGAGGATCGAACTGCCCTTGGAAACGCGATCGCCTTCCTTGATCGTCACCGCCACAACGGTGCCGGCGCCTGGGCTCGGCACGTCCATCGAGGCCTTGTCCGACTCCAGCGTCAGCAGTGGGTCATCGAACGCTACTTTATCGCCCGGTTTGACCAATACCTCGATCACGGGCAGGTCTTTGAAGTCCCCAATGTCAGGGACATGAATTTCTCTGATTTCACTCATGACGTACCGTCGCCCAGAAATAGATCCGTTGCGCACTCACGCAACGGAGGGAGCGCTCATTGAGCGCGTGCGAAGAGAAAACCGCTTAGCGTGTCCACGGCGCCGGGCTATCACCTTTCAGGCCATAGCGCTCAATGGCCTCGGCCAGCACCTGACGCGGCAAGCTGCCGTCACGCACCAGACCGTCCAGTGCAGCCAGCGCCACTTGATGGCGATCGACTTCGAAGAAGCTGCGCAACGCAGCCCGGGTATCGCTGCGACCAAAGCCGTCGGTGCCCAGGGCAATGAAGCGTGCATCGACGTAACTGGCGATCAGTTGCGGCCAGGCGCGCACATAGTCGGAGGCGACAATCACCGGCGCGTTGCCTGCCAGCGAGGCGCACAGATGGCTGACTTGCTCAGGCTCAGTTGGATTCAGACGATTACGTCGCTCCACTTCCCGCGCTTCTCGTGCCAGTTCGCTGAAACTGGTGACGCTGAAGACCTCGCTCGACACCTGCCAGTCAGCTGCCAACAGTTCAGATGCCGCGATGACTTCGCGCAGAATCGTGCCGGAACCCAGCAGCCGCACGGTTCCACGCGACGCAGGTGCATGTGTCACGGCGTAGCGATACATGCCGCGAATGATTTGATCTTCCACACCGGAGGGCAAAGAAGGCTGGGCGTAGTTCTCGTTCATCACGGTGATGTAATAGAACTCATCGACATCGCGTTCCATCATCTGGCGCATGCCATGGTCGACAATCACCGCGAGTTCGCCCGCGAACGCCGGGTCATAGGCACGGCAGTTGGGAACCGTGGCCGCCACCACATGGCTGCTACCGTCCTGGTGTTGCAGCCCTTCCCCGCCCAGCGTCGTGCGCCCGGCGGTGGCGCCGAGCAAAAAGCCACGAGCGCGCTGGTCGGCCGCAGCCCAAATCAGATCGCCGACACGCTGGAAACCGAACATCGAGTAGTAGATGTAGAACGGCAGCATCGGTTTGCCGTGCGCGCTGTAAGACGTCGCGGCAGCGACCCACGAAGACAATGCACCGGCTTCGGTGATGCCCTCCTCCAACAGCTGACCGTCACGGGCTTCACGGTAATAGAGCATCGAACCGGCATCTTCTGGCTCGTAAAGCTGCCCGAGCGGTGAGTAGATACCGATCTGACGGAACAGGTTGGCCATACCAAACGTCCGCGCTTCATCGGCGACGATCGGCACGACGCGCGGCCCGAGTTCTTTGTCTTTGAGCAAACCGCCAAGCATGCGCACCACGGCCATGGTGGTGGACATTTCCTTGCCGTCAGCTTCAAAAGCGAAACGTGCGTAGTCCGCCAATGCCGGGATGGCGACGTGCTCGCTGCCCTTCTGCCGCGCCGGCATGTAGCCGCCCAGCGAAATTCGGCGCTCACGCAGATAACGCATTTCCTGGCTGTCTTCGGCCGGGCGATAGAAGCGCAGTTGCGCGACGTCATCGTCCGAGAGTGGCAGCGCGAAACGATCACGGAACGCCTTGAGTGCATCGACATCCAGCTTCTTGGCCTGGTGCGATGTCATGCGCGACTCTCCGGCGCCGCCCATGCCGTAACCTTTTTTGGTTTTGGCGAGGATGACGGTCGGCCGGCCCTTGTGCGCCTTGGCAGCGGCGAAGGCTGCATGCAGCTTGCGGAAATCGTGACCGCCGCGTTTCAGGGCATCAATCTCGGCATCGGACATGTGCGAGACCAGCTCTTTGATCTCTGGATCCTGCTGGAAGAAGTGCAGCAAGTTGTAGGCGCCGTCCTTGGACCCGAGCGTCTGGTACTGACCATCGACGGTTTGGGCAAAACGTTGCAGCAAGGCGTTGTTGGTGTCCCGGGAAAACAACGGATCCCAGTCCGAGCCCCAAATGACTTTGACCACATTCCAGCCGGCGCCCGTGAACAACGCTTCGAGCTCTTGAATGACTTGACCGTTGCCCCGCACGGGTCCGTCCAGCCGCTGCAAGTTGCAGTTGACGATAAAGGTCAGGTTGTCGAGTTTTTCCCGCGCCGCGAGCGTGAGCCCGGCGATCGATTCGGGTTCGTCCATTTCACCGTCACCAAACACGCCCCACACATGACGGTCGGCGGTTTCGGCCAAGTTGCGGTGTTCGAGGTAGCGCATGTAGCGCGCTTGATAAACCGCACTGATCGGACCAATACCCATCGAGCCGGTCGGGAACTGCCAGAAGTCCGGCATCAACCAAGGGTGTGGGTAGGAACTCAAGCCGTTGCCGCCGACTTCCTGGCGATAGTTGGCCAGTTGTTCCTCGGATAGCCTGCCCTCCAGGAACGCCCGGGCGTAGACACCCGGCGCCGAGTGCGGCTGATAAAACACCAGATCGCCGCCGTGACTTTCGTCGCGGGCACGGAAGAAATGGTTGAAACCGACCTCGAAGATTTCTGCGGCGGACGCATAACTTGCGATATGCCCACCCAGATCCCCGTATGCCTGATTGGCGCGCACCACCATGGCCAATGCATTCCAGCGAATGATTGACGTAATCCGTTCCTCGACAGCAAGGTCCCCTGGGTAGGAACCCTGCCGTTCAATCGGAATTGTGTTCCGATACGCCGAGTACGGGTGCACATGCGAGGTGATGCCAAGTGCTCTTGCGTGTTGCTCTAACTGTTTGAGCAGAAACTGGCCGCGCTCGGAGCCGCCATCGCGCACGACGGCCTCCAGCGACTCGAGCCATTCCTGCGTTTCATCCCGGTCGCTATCCAGTGAAGCCAACGACCCAGGGATCGAATTTTCATTTAGCGAACTCATATCTGCCTCCACTCTTGTTGTTGTTTGCTTAGAGATGAACCGACAGAACGTGCCGCCGTACTCAGCCTCATAACTGCAAATGAACCTGTTTCAAGACACCGTGCGAAAACCACCAACGGCTGCGTTGAGCGCGCCGCCCACCTGTTCCAGGCCGCGCACCGAGGCGTCGAGCAAGCCGCTCGCAGCAGTGCTTTGCTCAGACACTGCACGTACTCGTTGCATGCTTTCGCCAACCTGTTCTGCCACGGCGCTCTGCTGTTCTGCCGCCGCCGCGATCTGCTGACTCATCTGCTCGACCGTCGACACCGCCGCTGCGATTTCCTGCAGCGCTTGTGACGCTTGTGCGGCAAGCACCACGCTTTCGACGGTCAGGACTTGACTGCCCTGCAAGCGGCTGGCGGCGTGCTCAGCGACGATTCGCAACTGTTGAATGATGGCGGCGATGTCGTCAGTGGAGGTTTGGGTGCGCCGGGCCAGGTTGCGTACCTCGTCGGCGACTACAGCAAAACCACGACCGTTTTCGCCGGCCCGTGCCGCTTCAATCGCTGCATTGAGGGCGAGCAAATTGGTCTGCCCGGCCAGGGCACTGATTACGTCGAGTACCTTGCCGATCGCTGCGCTCTCGTTGAGCAACGAGCCCATGGCGTCGGAACAGCCGCTCATTTCTTCGGCCAGGTGACCGATCTTGCTGGTCGCCTGATGCACCAGTGCTTCGCCTTTGCGCGCCTGATCATTGGCCTGTTCGACGGCGTGGCGGGTCTGACTGGCATTGCGCGCGACGTCCTGGGCCGTTGCGGCCATCTGTTGCATCGCGGTGGCCGCCAGCTCGGTTTCTTCACGCTGCGAGTCGACGCCTTGACGCGTACGCTCGGTGACCTGCACCAGACTGTTGGCGGCGTGGTTCAACTGCCCGACGCCCTGGCCAATCCGGCCGATCAGCCCACGTAAACTTTCCAGCATGACGCCGACGCTGCCGAGCAGCTGGCCCAGCTCATCGCGGCGTCCTGCGGCATCGATCTGCGCGCTGAGATCGCCCGACGCTACGCGGCGAGTCAGCTCAACCGCTTGACGCAACGGTTGCAGAATCAAGTGACGAATCAACAGACTCGCGCTGATGCCAAGGGCGAGCGCCAACAGCACCATCCCCGCCAGCAACCGCGATACCCGCTGACCCATTGCCTGCGAGGCTTGAACCTGTGTGGCGCGAACTTCGCGGAGCAATTGACTGACTTTGTCAGCTGCGCCGTTCATGGCCACCTGGCTGTCGCTGGTTTGCTCACGGCTTGCGGCGTAACCATTGAACGCGGCGCGGTATTCATCCAGCGCTGTACGAGCCTGGGTCAGCGATTCGCGCTCGGTGCCTTCGAGGCGCAGTTCGAGGTTTTCCATGTAAGAGCGCAGTTCAATGACACGCGCTTCCCAGGCGTTACGCTCTTCGGTGCTGCCTTGTAGAGTGAAATAGAGTTCGCTGTCACGCAGGTTCGCCAATTTGTCGCGCAGCGTGGAGGCTTGCTCCAGTTGCAGCATGCGTACCGCGTCCGCCGGCTGAGTCCGCGAGGCCAGCAAGTTGACCGCGTCGAGTTGATCGAGCATTACCACGGTGAAACGCTCGCCCACCACTTGCGCCAGTTGCTGCATGCGCAGGCGAGCCTCGCGGGCATCGCGCTGCGCCTGGGCATACCGTTCGAACTGGGCGAGATAATCGTGGGTGGCTTCTTTGGAGGCGCCCTGCCCGCTGTCCATTTGCGATTTTTCCAGCAACGCCACCAGCTCGGCGGTAAGCCCGGCGACCTTATTAGCTTCGTCCTCGGCCAGGTTCAGGCCGAACGCCTTGACCGCGGCCTGCGCTTGCAGAATCAACGACTCAACGGCGGCGACGTCGTTCATCTTCCTGGCGCGGGTTTCGAGTACGTTGAAGGCGTAAAACGCAGTCGCGGCTACGGCTAATGTCGACAACAACACCAAGCCAAAACCCAGCCACAGTTTGCTGCCAACCGACAGGTTGCCGAGTGCGCGGCCCATCACCGGAACGCACCTTGGCACGCTGGTGAGGCAAATCTGAACCCGAACGGAAACGGCAGAGAACACCAAGGCAAACTGAGCATATGAGGGCTTCTTTTTGTTGTTTTTTTGGATTCAGAGGCGCTGCATTTCTTACGTTTGGAGCCTATCGCGTAGGCATGTGGCTCGGCCAATGGCCAATAAAGATGGGAGTCAGTTGAAACGCTAATAGCCTTGGATTTACGCGGGAGCCGCCGCATTGCACGAGCGGCTCATGGACGACATTTCACAGAGTTCCTGTAGGAGCTGCGGCACGCTGCGATCTTTTGATCTGTGTTTTTAAGATCAGAATGAAAAGATCGCAGCGTGCCGCAGCTCCTACAATGGATCGCGGGTTGGCAGGGAGTGCCTTAGTCGGAAAGGGTTTTCTTGGCTTCCTTGAATTGCGCATATTCCCTGCGGACAAACGTTTCGAACGTCGTCGGCGCGCGGCCCAACAGAAAAGACAGCACATTGGAATTACCGACAAAGTCGTGGTTACTGTAATGCCTGGCGATCGCCAGGTTCATCCGCAACATATGTTGAAGCGCTTCGGGCTCAAGATTGCCGAAACGTTCGCGGACAAACACCTCGACATCGAAGCGTTCGACTTTGATCTCGCGCCCCACCACTTGCGAAGCAACCGCGCCAATCTCGTGCGCAGTGAACCGTCCGGGGCCGACCAGCTCGTAGGTGGCCCCGCCGTGACGTTTGCGATCAGACAACACCAACGCAACCACGTCCGTAAAGTCTTCCAGATCGACCATCGACTGGCGTCTGTCCAGTGACCACGCCAGGCGGAACACGCCTTCTTCAAACACCGCTTTCAATCGTGTCGGCAGCATGTAATTGGCGGGTTGCAAAATGGTGTATTCGAGCCCGGAACACAGTAGGTGCTCTTCAATGTCGCGCTTGATTTCGTGCTGGATCAAATCGCTGGCGATGGCGTGCAGCACAGAACTGAACACGAAATGCTCGACGCCCTCTGCTCTGGCGGCATCAATCATGGCGAAGCCCATCGCGCGTTCGTCGTGATGCAGCGTCGGGCCGATGTGGTACACGCTTTTGACGCCCTTCATGGCTTGGGCAATAAACGCCGAATCGGCGAGATCGCCTACCCGCACTTGGTGTACGCCGAGCTTGTGCAGTTGCTCGGCGGAGGATTCGGTTCTGACGCAAGCCCGTATTTGATGGCCGGACGCGAGCAGTTTGGGCACCAGCCGTTTGCCCTGGTTACCGTTGGCCGAGGTGATAAGAATCAAAGGATTTATCTCCTGAAAGGAAACCATGGCGCGATCGATACAGGGTTTTCAACGCCACAGGTGAAGTGCGCCCTACCCTTTGAAGAGCACGGCGCACACCAGGATCAGCTGAGTTTGACGGGGAGTTGCAGGTAGGAGGCGTGTTCACCGCCGGTGTGGATCACGTGTTCGCCGCTGTTGGCGCCGGTGTACTCGGCGATGCCGGGCATCATCGTTCCCATCAAGTTGCGCGAGCTGATGACGAAGCGCAGCTGTTCGCCGGGGTAGAACTTGATGCCGAGCGGCAGCAGGTCGATCTCGACATCGACGATCTCGCCCGGAGCGAGTTTTTCCACGCGATCAAAGCTGTGGGCCGGCACGTCCACGCTTGAAAGCGCTTTATCCAGATGCCGCGCCGAGACACGCAAGCGGCCGTCCGAGCCTTTGTAGCGAAGAATGGTCGCGCCGTGATCGGTGAGATCGTGAATCATCGCGCTGTTATTAGGCGTGGTGAACTGCTGCAGCGGCGTGCCATAGGCATCGAGTTTCTGCACCAGCACAAACAAGTCCATGTCGTCGGCGCCTTTGGCTTCTACCCAAAGGTGCGCTTTGGGGTAGCCGACCAGCTCGGTGACCTGATCGAAACGGGTGATAAATGAAACCGCATTCGGGTTGTTGGCAACACCATAGGAAACCGCGACATCGGCCGCTGGTGCTTCGCAGGTCAGCGTGCGCGAGCGACCGTCAAGGTAGAACCTGGTCGATACCGCGCCTTGTGGCGGAAACTCTTCAGCCGCGACGTTAACCTGGTCGCCGCCTTCGAAGTCGTGCACGGCGTAACGCACGCGAGGGGTGGATTCCCAGTCGTTAGCCTGGCCTTTGAGGTAGCGGTCAAAGAAGCGCCGCAGGTCATCGACGTTCGCTTCGTCGTAGTAATCCGGCCACTCTTGAGTGTTGTGGATGCGCAGCCATTTGTCCTGCGAAGCAATTCGTCGCCACCCGCGGAACGTACCGGCGGTGTGCAGCGTGTTGGAATAGCTGGCGACGATGTACGCTGGCACATTGATGCGTTCGAACTCTGGAATCTTGTTTTCCCAAAGTTCGTTCATCAACGGGTAGCGCGCGGCTTCAGCAAGGATGTCTTCCTTGTTGTTCTTTCCGAAGAAACTGCCGTTCTGCAACAGCCCGGCGAAGGCGAGATCGGGCATGCCGCCACGCAGCACCAGGTCGCGGTACACGTCACTGACACCTTCCCACGGGTTGATCGCTTTCAGCGCCGCAGGCTGCTCGGCGGCGGTAAACCACTGCGAAACGGCCAGGTACGAGGTGCCGCTCATGCCGACATTGCCGCTGCACCACGACTGCTCCGCGAGCCAGTTGATCAGGTCGTGGCAATCGCGACCGTCCTGACGATCCCAAAGCACGCTGTTGCCTTCGGAATCAACGCAGCCGCGAATGTCCGGGTTGCAGATCGCGTAACCGTTGGCGCACCAATACGCAGGATCCGGCGCTTCGAACTTGGCTAGCCCCGACACGACATTGTTGTTCAAACCGACCAGACCAAACACGCCCATCACACTGACGGAGGTGCCCTGCCCTTTGCCGTAAGGACTCCACGCAACAATCACCGGCACTTTTTCGCTACCGGCCGGGCGGAACACGTCGACGTAAATCGTCACGCCATCGCGCAACTGCACCGCGACGTCCTTCTCGAACACGATGTCGACGGGGATCGGGCGAAACTGCGGTGCGATCTGAAAGCCCTTTTCCAGCGTGCGCGTGCCCGGCTCGAAAGCGGTCAACAAGCCGGTTCGGGCAGGTGGCAGTGGCGTCGACGGTGTGTAAATTTTTTGCGTATCGCTCATGGAGAGACTCCCTTGTCTGGCGCCGGTACTCACCGGGGGCAATTAATTCATTGGTCAATCAAGCTTTAGAAAAACAGCGTGAAACTGGCTTGCAGGTTGAGGGCGTCTTTGACGTCCGGACTGAACGCCGGATGTTCGACGTAGCTCAGCCCCGCGCGTACATAAGTGCCGGCGGCAACGCGCATGTTGTAAGCGAGCGTTGTCGATTTCGAGTCGTCGGCATTGGACACATGCACCGTATCGAGCTTTTTGTTGGCGTCGTCGCTGTAGCTGGTGTAGCCGTACTCCAGCATCACCATGTCGAATGGACGCGAGTCCAACGGCCCTTTGGCAAACACGCGCAAGCCGTAATAAAGGTCAAACAGGTTGCGATCTTCAGGCGCGGTCATCCAGGTAAATCCGGCGTACAAGCCACGGGAAGCGATGGCACTGTCGAATTGGTAAAACTGGTAGTCGCCCAGCACGTAGCCGGCGTAGTTGTCATCACTGCGCTCGTTGCTGAGGAACTGCGTGTATTCGGACGTGTTATGGATGTAGCCGCCTCGCAGCCACGCGTACGGTGTGCCCGGCGCAGAGGCGCGTTTGTAGCCGAGCTCATCGATGTACAGCGCGCTGGCGTGATCGACGTGCAAGTCGAGCTCGCCTGCATGACGGTCGATCTCCGGCCCCATGCCGTCAGGACTGATAGAGCGTTGAACGCCGAATTTGTTATAGAAGTTGCCGTAATTCAGCGTGACGTTGGCTGCCGGGCTGGACACCGGTGCGTGGCTCAACCCCACTTGAAACGGGATCACCGCTTGTAAACCCTGAGTGCCGCCCACCAATGTGCCGCCGGTAAACGGGCCGATAAATTCCAGGTCGTTGGGCAGCACGCCGATTTTGAATTCGACGGTTTTATCCCACAGGCTCTGGTAGTAGGCGATGCGCGTGTAGCTGAACTTTGACGACGGATTCACTTCATCCCAGCTGGAGTAGTAGCTGCCCACTCCAAAAATAAACTGCCCATTGTCGAGGCCGATCCGCCCCAGATCGTAAGTAAATCCGACCAGCAGATTTGACGAATAGGTCGGGCGCTCACCGCCATAAGCCTGTGGTTTGTGACGGTCGTGATCGAGGTAGTTATTGGCGAAGGTGGTCATGTTCAACATGTTGAAACCAATGCCGTAATCGGCCAGATCACTGCGAAAGCCGCCGGCGTCACCGAGAATGCTTTCCGACGGTGGCGGCAGCTCGGTCAATTGTCCGTGTTCAACCAGTGCATCGATCTTCGCGAACTGTTTTTTGCGTTCGATGATGTGGCCCAGCAATTGGCTGTCGGGCAAGGCTTTTTGGGTAGCCGCCTGATCGAGGCTTTTAGCCGGTTGCTTCAATTCCGGGGCAACCTGCCCCACAACGTTTTGCGGCGTCGGGTTTGTTTCAGCACGGGCATTCAGCGAGTGAGCCGCCCAGATTGCCAACAGTGCCGCCAGCGTCACGCGGACAAACTCAGGCGCATGCTTACGGATTCGGTTCGTCCCGTTTTGATGGGGCCGCATACAATTTCCTTTTATTCTTATTTTCGGTAGTCATTAGCGTTATAGCCGGCCACGGCGCAGGCACGCACGGTGGCCGTATTGCTTATTTTTACTAGGTGGCTTCAGGCGCGATCACACGCTGTGGTTGATCGGGTGACTTGGCACACAGGCACAACAAACCAAACGCCGCGACCGGGAGTATCGGAAACAGCATCAGGGCTGTGCGGTACGAGCCGCTTTTATCGAACACCATGCCCAACACGAACGGGCCGATAATGGCGCCCAGCAGGGTCACCGAAAAGGCGCTGCCAAAGATCCGCGCATACGCCAATTTGCCAAAGCGGCGGGAAATCAGATAACCGAGAATGTCGATCTCGGCGCCCTGGGTCGCGCCAATCAGGAAACTGGCCGCCAGCGCCCAGTGCAGCCCGTCCAGCAACATCAGAAAGCCAACCAACTGGCAGGTGAGGAAAATCCCCGCGACGGTTCGGGTGTGCAGATGATCGAGCAAGGCACCGCCAAACAGTCGCCCGAACAACGACCCGGCAGAACCCGCCGCAACAATGCCAGCGATCTGATTGGCGGATGCGCCCCAATCCGAGAGCATTGCCGGCAAGTGCACGCTGGCCCCCACGACGCCAAACAGCACCAGTACAAAGGCCAGCGAATACAGCCAGAAATCACGGGTAACCATCGCCTCCCGCAACGTCATGCCGATCACCTCCAACTGGCTTTTTTCAGCACGGCGCTCAGACTCCGGAATCGGCCCGTTGTTGTCACGGACAAACACCGCGAGATTGACCAGACCAATCGCCAGCGCAGTAGCCCCGGCCACCAGAAACGCCTCGCGCCAGCCGTTCAATGCGATGTTCTGCGAAATCAGATACGAGAATGCGCCGGTGCCGACCGCAAGGCCTGACGACGTGATTGCAAAGGCCAATCCCAAGTGTTTATCGAACCAGCGCTGGGTCAAAAACAGGAAGGCCGGATAACTCGCCAGATTGCCGAACGCCACACTCATCGCCGTGATTGCAACGAACGCAGGGAACGAGTGAATGAGCGACAGGCACATGTAGCTGCCGCATCCCAACACCGTACCGACCAACGCGACACGGCGCGCGCCAAAGCGGTCAACGAGGAAGCCAGCCAGTGGCATCACCAGCGCGTTGCAGATCGACGCGACAGAAATGATGATCGCAAAATCGGTACGCGACCAAGCGAACTCGGCGGTCACCGCCTTCATGAACAGGCCCAGCGGAATCAGCAGAATGGCCGGCGACGCGATGCTCATTCCGAGAAAACATCCAACAAGTACTGACCAACGTTTCATCTCTTGTGTCCTTATTATTGTAATGGCACACGCGCTGGAGCTTTAGGTCGACGACGTTACGGATCCGGCTTTTCAGGAGCCTACGTCCAGTCGCCATTTATATCAACAGCAGTTGAGATAAATGGCAAGTGAAAGGATGGACGGAGTGTGGGGATGATCAACACGCTGCATAATGCGTGTACTGATCATTCACCCGGAGGGTCGCTGAAAATGGCAATTGTTCATAAAGCTGCTCAGGCAGGTTTCTCAACAGAAGCCAAAACCTATACGCAGGGGCGCCCGGACTATCCCGGCGAAATACAGACATGGTTTAGAGACGCGCTGAACATTAGCCCTGGATTGGCGGTTATCGATTTAGGCGCCGGAACCGGCAAGCTCACGCGTTTGATGGATTCAATGGGTGTTGATGTGATTGCCGTCGAACCGGTCGCGGCCATGCGTGTCGAGTTTTCCAAGCATTTACCGAGCACCAGAATTGTGGACGGAATGGCCGAATCGATTCCTCTTGAGGACGGAACGGCGCAGGCGCTTATTTGCGCTCAGGCGTTTCACTGGTTCGCGAATGAAACGGCGCTCAGTGAGATTCACCGTGTACTCAAGCCGGGCGGCCGGCTCGGGCTGATCTGGAATGTGCGCGACGAGTCAGTCGACTGGGTGGCCGCCATCACTGAAATCATCACGCCTTACGAAGGCGATACTCCACGCTTTCATACCGGTGACTGGCGCCGATCGTTCAACAACGGCCGTTTCTCGGAGCTCGCATTGACCTGTTTCAATTACACCCATTCAGGCAGCGCCAAGTCTGTGATCCTTGATCGATTTCTCTCAGTCAGCTTCATCGCCGCGCTCCCTGCTGAAGAGAAAGACAGGGTGGCGGAACAACTGATGAATTTGATTCAGACCCACCCGGCGCTACGCGGACGCGAAACTATCGAGTTCCCCTATCAGACCCACGCGTATTCATGTCGCCGTCTAGATTGAGTCGATCCGTTCAGATTCAAAACCTCTTTTGTGTGGTCTTGTCATTTGCCAACGCTTGAGGCACGGTCGACACCACTGACATCTCTGCCAAAGGAATTACGCCGTTTCGAAGCTCTATCCCAGTATCGATCCCGAGGGGTTGGTCGGGGCAATGATCCTTGAAAAGAGGCAAAGCTCTGCCGCCTTCGGGTCGGTGATACTCCATACGTTCGACCGCCTGCTTCAGCCCCTGGAGCAGCACCAGGCCTTTGCCCTCGGCATGAGTGGCGGTCTCGCGTTCCGCCAGCCACGCGAACACTTCTGCAATCGCTAGCACCGTGTCGCGCGCAGCCTCGGCGTCAATCGGCTCATCGTGGGCGATGGCACACACCTCCAGCGCCTGGGCGAATACCAATTGCTGCCACGCCCTGTCGTAGTCGTAACGGTCCGACAAGCGCTGGGAGGCACCATTAAGGCGCTAGTGGACCTTGATCAAGCCGATATGACTGGTTGCCCTGTCAGACAGCAGCAAGCATAAATAGGGTGAAAGGTGAATTTTCCTGAACAGTATCTCTGCCAGGTGCGGCGCCTGCGTCGAGTGCTGCAACAAACGGCGCGTGTAAGGAAAACTGTCGCGCCGTACGCCGTCTTCGCATTCGTACTTCACGATGGCGGCCACGAGATGATGGGTCGTCTCGTAGTCGTAATAGTTCCCCGCCCCTTTCCACCACTGGAAACAATCAAAACAGCGCGCGCTCCGCAGGCGCCGAAAACGCTCGATCACGTCGCCCAGTTGGGACAGGTCCAGTGCTGGGCAATAGGCCTCCTGCTCGGAGCCGGTAAGCACCTTAGCTGAATCCCGCCGTGCAGGTCGCACGATGGCATTCATGCGATTCGCGGCCAGTGTGATATCGGCCGCGCATTGCTCCCAACTATCCCGCAGAGAGTCATCGGCCATCACGTACTGGAATGCACCGGCTAGAAAATCCTCGCGCGCCTCTGAATAGCGGAACTTCAGGTGAAAAACATACGGCCGCCTATAAGCCAGTACCATTTTCAACCACCATTCCTCGAACGCCACTTCGGGGTTTCCCTCGAGGCCCGCAATTGTTCCCACAGCAGTGTGCCGACCCGACAAGGTCGTCGTCTTCGAAGGAAACCTCATACCCACCGTGTGACGCAGACAACTTGTCGCGTGCTTGCAGGTAGCCCACGTCAGTAACACGGTCCTCATCGACACGAACATGCGGCGCCACCCAGCCGTCGACTCCGTGTCTGATGTTATAAAGAGACGCCACTGTCGCAAGCTCTTGCTTCAACTTTTGCGGCATGTCATCGGCGACGGGAACCGGCCTGACCACCTCCAGCAGCCCACTTTTGAAGGTCACCACGCGCTGCTGTTCAAGTTCGGCCAGCGGCATAGGGTCTTTCAGCGCCTGCCAGCCCTCCAGGTCATGCAACCAGGTTGCCTGCTCTTGCAAAAGGCCGAACACCGTGGTGCGGTTCAGTATGCGAGGATAAACAGTGCTGGCCGCCAGCAACTCAGCGATATAGCCATGCAGGAGTGTGATGAGGTCGGGCTCGCCCTGATTCTGACGTTCGTAAAAGTCGAGTTTCTTCTCGAGATCATAAATGAGACGTGCCGTATCCACCCCATGCCTCCTTGCGCCGCTGGAAATAGCCGGTCACGCTACCACTCCGGGGGCAGGGGCGCATTTGAATTTCGTGCGCGCAGCTTACCTAGCTACGCCGTGCGCCCTGCAACATTGTTTTCCAATCCTGAACCCAAAGTGTGTTTTCTGAAAAACAGCATCCCTCATTCCCTGATTGGATCGTCATTGGTTGGGACAGTGAGGCTAAAGCGGGTGGGAGTACTGGCTCTATGAACATCAATCGATGAACAGGCGCGTTAATTTCGAGAGCATTGAGCCAGTAATCTCAGGCTCGTGCGCTGCTTATGAACATCTGACATCGCCCATAAGTTAAATCATGTATTACAGAATGGTGTTCACAACCTCCCTGCATCACGACTTCGAAAAAATCGTTTCAGATGATCACGCTCTTTCAACGGGCCTTGTTGTTCAAAGTCATGGCGGCTGGTGATAGCATGCGCCCCCCCCCGGATTGGGGGCTTTATCACTTCCCGTAAGGAACACGTCCTGTGAAAGACTTCGTCATCAGCGTCAACAACCTCGTCCTCTACGTTTCTCTGGCCGTTATCTGGCTGGTCGCTATCGTGTCTCTGTTCACCGCCGGTTTCTTGCCAGCGCTGGGGATTTTCGTGGCCGGCACGTTGGTTTGGTGCATCGTTTCCGGTTTCTGGTTCGTCCAGTCGGCGACTTACGAAGAGCTGCGCAAGCTCAACGCTAATAAAGTCTGAAGTGTCTGTGCGGAGCCTTAGTGCTCCGCCTCTCTGGGCAACTAGCGCCTCTAAACCTGGATTCCCCACCCAGTAAATCGCAATAGAACCCCTCCGAACCGCAACGGTCTGTTCCTTATTACTCTCAGGAATTGATCCGATGTCCGCGCACCGCAGCCTTGTGATACTCGCTCGAGGTGGATACGCCGCTCGAGGCGTGCTCTATTTGATCATCGGTATCTTCGCGTTACTCGCCGCCCATGACTCAACCAAACCCAAAGACAGTCACAAAAGTCTCGAAGCTTTGTTGGCCCAGCCATTTGGCTATTTTTTAGTAGGACTTGTAGTGGCAGGTCTGCTCGCGTTCGCAGCCTGGCGTGTACTGCAAGCCACGCGTGATGTTGATCATCACGGCACACAACTCAAAGGTTTGGTAATTCGCGCGGGTCTTTTGGCGGGCGGTCTGGTCAATGGCGCGCTCGCGCTATTTGCATTGAGCCTGCTTGTGAGCGGGATCAAAAGTTCGGGCAGTTCCGGAGGGCAAACCAAAGACTGGCTGGCGCATTTGTTGTCTTGGGAATACTCGAATTTATTGGTGTACCTGATCGCGCTTATTCCGTTGGGTGTTGGTATTGCTCACATCATCAAGGGCTGGAAGGCCTCGTTTGAAAAGTATTTCGAGGCCGACGAAGACGTCATGCGCTATGTCCGCCCGGTGTCCCGATTCGGTCTGATCGCCCGTGGCGTGGTGTTTATAGAGATCGCATTGCTGCTGGCCGTCAGCGGTTCCGCTTATCAGGCGATGGATCCTCCCGGAATGAAAGAGGCCTTGGACGCGCTGCAAAATCTGCCCGCAGGATGGCTGATTTTGATGGTGATGGGCTTGGGGCTGATTGCCTTTTCGGTCTACAGTTTTTCTGAAGCGTGCTGGCGCAAGATCAACATGGACGTGCCGGGCGTTTCCAGTCAGTAGATCCTCAGGAATTAACTACGAACCGCCCTCCTGTTCCCGATACTTCGATAAATCGTCCATCGAGCATTCTTTGGACGATCGGAGATGAGCAATGCACCCAGTGACGCCTGACGGTCGCTACTTTGTTGTCAAAGGGCAGCTATGGCGATGCACCAATCCCTCGTTGCAAGAAGATCTGCGACAGCAACTTGTAAACGAACTCATGGCCGCCCGACGGGACGTAAAAGTTGCAAAAGCCGCCAGTGATCCGCAGCAATTGAAAGCAGTAAGAGCACGCGTTCATGCTGCGAAAGTTGCGCTCGGAGAACGAGGCCCGGTGTGGTGGGACGATGGCAGTCCTGATCTAAACAGGCATCAAGTTTCCAATACGCCTTACGCGCAATGGTATGAAACGCTCTGCAAAGGAACTGATTAGCCCGCCAATACGGTCATCCGTCGAATTGCCGTGCCCTTAGATTGACCAAAAGCCAAGCAAATCGTTAACTGTATGCATGTACAGTTAACCTGATAAGGCTTGCATCATGAGCATCACCCTCCTCGGCCCACTCGCGACCGGCGGCCAGAAGCTGCCCCTCTACTCATCCCGTGTGCCGGCGGGCTTCCCCTCCCCGGCGGCTGATCACATCGAGAAGCACATTTCCCTCGATGAGCTGTTCGACATCCGAGCGCCGCACGTGTACCTGGTGAGAATTGACGGCGACAGCATGCAGGGCGCCGGCATTTATTCAGGGGATCTGGTGGTCGTTGATCGAAGTATTGATGCGGTCAGTGGCGATATCGTCATCGCTGCGCTGAACTCCGAACCTTTCTGCAAGCGTCTGCTGCTGCGCGAGAACGCCGTGATGCTTTTATCAGAGAACCCGAAATACCCGGCAAGACATGTCATGGAAGGCGACGAGCTGGTGATCTGGGGTGTGGTGAAATACAGCGTGCGCGATCATGACAACACCTGAACCGGTCTTCGCCCTGATTGACTGCAACTCGTTTTATGCGAGTTGCGAGCGGGTTTTCCGGCCCGACCTGGCGAAGACGCCCATCGTGGTGCTGTCCAACAACGATGGCTGTGTGATTGCGCGCAGCTACGACGCCAAACCGTTTGTGAAAATGGGCCAGCCGTACTTCCAGATCAAGGATCATCTGCGCCGTAACGGCATCGTCGCGTTCAGCAGTAATTACGCGTTGTATGGCGACATGAGCGAGCGCGTCATGACCATCATCGAATCGCTGGTGCCTGCGCTTGAGGTCTACAGCATCGACGAGGCGTTTGCCGATCTGACGGGCATTGCCGGCGACTTGTCCGCGTTTGGTCGGCAGATGCGCTCTGCATTGCTCAAACGCACGGGCATCCCTGTCGGAGTGGGCATTGCCCGCACCAAAACCTTGGCCAAGCTCGCCAACCATACCGCGAAAAGGCTGCTGGACATCACCGGCGGCGTGGTCGATCTCTGCGATCCGTTCAAACGCGACTGGACGCTGCGCAACACCGATGTCGGCGAGGTCTGGGGCATCGGCAGGCGTATGAAAGCTCACCTGGAAGTCATGGGCATCATCACTGCCATGGACTTGGCGAAGGCCGACCCGTGGATGCTTCGGCAGAAATTCAGCGTGGTGATCGAAAAGACTGCACGCGAGCTCGCCGGCACGTCATGCCTCGAACTGGGAGAAGCTGACCCGCCGAAGCAGGAAATCTGCTGCAGCCGAATGTTCGGCACGCGACTCACGCAGATCGAGCCAATCAAGGAAGCCGTCGCGACCTACACCCAGCGTGCGGCCGAAAAACTCCGCGCGCAAAACTCGCTGTGCAAGAAGATCCGCGTGAGCATTCGCACCGGCATGTTCAATCCGGAAGAAGCGAAGTATGCGAACGGCGCGCTGGTGGAGTTGCCCTACCCGACCAACGACGTTCGCTTGATGACGAAAGCAGCCACGGAAGCGGTCAATCGGCTGTTTCGACCGGGTTTCAGATACAGCAAGGCCGAAGTGCTGCTGATGGATTTGCGGCAGCCGGGTGAATTCACGGATGACCTGTTCGCCCATTCGCAGCCGGCGATGGCTGACAAGGTCATGAGCGTTCTCGATGAGATCAATGGCCGCTGGGGCAAGGGCGTTCTTCGGGTGGCCAGTGTGCCCGCCGCGCCTGATTGGGGGATGCGTCGAGACCTGATGAGCCAAAGCTACACGACCAAGGTCAATCAGCTGTGGACGGTCAAGGCCCGATAGCTGGCGGGTGTTGCCGAACGTCCGACAACACCCGCTAGGGGCAAAGCCCTAGATCATCGGCGAACTGCTGACCACCCGCAGCGCGAGGCCTTCATAGGCATCGAGAACAATGGTGAATTCACCCTCGGGCGTAAGGTCACCTTCGACCCGCTCGTTGATGATGTCGACCACCGGCCCCGGCGCAATGTTGGGCAAGTGCAGGGTTTCAGTAATCGCTGTCGCGCCGAAGTTCAGGGCGGTGATCTGCGTGCCTTTGCCCGCAGGCAGTTCGTGAACCATGATCAGCAACCCCGGGTGTTCAACGTCCGGAACCAGAATCTGCCGACTGGCGGCAATATCGTAAGCCCGACGCGCCGAGAGAATTCGCTGCAGTTGCGAGGCAAACGAATCCGGATCCTGCATTTGCGCAGGCAGGCTGCCGTACAAGGATTTCGAACGGGGCATGAGGCCCGCTGACAGCGACGCCTCCGGGTTCAGATCAACCAGATCGTAAGCGCCACGATGAATCCAGCGGGTATCGCCATCGCCCATCAGATGCTCGACCTGCTCTGCCGGCAAAGGCAGTGCACCGACAAGATCCCACCCCGATAGCGCGAACACTCCGGGTTGCATCGCGTTGTACATCACCAGCAGCAAATGGATCTGTTTGATCTGCTGAATATCCGCAGGGGTAATGGCATCGAGGTCGCGAATGCCAAGGGCGGCGGTGATGATACTGGCGGTGGTGCAGGACACGCCGTTGGTCACGAACTTGAGATTGTAGGGTGCGTGTTCGCCGGTCAGGCGTTCGTACATCTGTTCACGGATGTGTTCGCGCAAGATGTTGCCGGGGAACGTCTGGCCCTGGAACAGATAGGTGTCGTGGGCATGCAACGTCCAGAAATGCACCAGTTCCAGCGTCAGTTCGTCATGGTTCTGCAAGGCATGGATCAGCGAGCCCGGGTCGATGCCGAGCGTGTGCATCTGGCGCAGCATCAGGCGCAGGAATTCGGTATCGCCCATCAGCAACGCGTGCTGGTAGGCCGGCCGGGTGATGAAATCGTAGGAGAGATCGGCGCCGCCGTGGGACATGGCAGCGATGTCGTCAACCGTCAAATTCAATTCCTGAAAGCTGAAGCCGCCGGCCTTGCGAATCGCCCCGCCCAGCAATTGGTTGCCGGTGATCGACAGCGGATGGCTTTCCGACCACGCAGTGCCGTCGAGCTTGCGCTCCACACCGAGAAAACCGTTGGCATCGAGACGGAGAATTTTCGCGCCCATGACGTCGATGGCATGCAGCGCATCACCGATGATCATCTGCTGCGCGGCAAAGGTCGGATCCAGCCAGTTCAACGACGGCTGGCCTTCCTTGAAATAATGCAAGTACACCCAGCGACGCGGCTTGCCATCGACACCCATGACGATCGACGTCGCGCTCCAGTCGGTTTCCTTGACCCCCGGCTCGAAGAAGATCACCCGTTGCAGCTGGCCAACGATGTAATGCTTGTCGCGCAGCGCATCAACCTGCTGCGGGCTGAGGTTTTGCGCGTCACGCCCCTCTGCCACATCAGGCAGCAGCGGCCAGTCCTCCTCGCGGATTTCGACCATGTGATAGAGGCCCGGATAATCCTCATAGGCCATCTCGGCCAGACGAAAATCCGCGCCTTTGCCGGTATGCGACGGGATCACATCATCGATGACGACGGCGTTATGCGCAGCGGCCATGCGGGTCAGTGCCTGCAGCTGCGCCTCGGTGCCGAGTTGCGGGTCGATGTCGAAACTGATGCGGTCGAAATTGCCGTCGATGGTCGGCGTGTGTTCAGTGCCTCGCAGGCCCCCAGACTTTTTCAGCGGCCCGTTATGGATGCCCTGAATGCCGATTTTCGAAAGCAAGTGCCACAGACCTTCATCGCCCAAGGCCTCCAGCACGGTGCCGTTTTCGCGGGTAACAATGGAAGCGGGATACGCGGTAAACCAGACCGAGGCCAAAGCCGAAGCGTCCCGAGGCCGGGTATGGGCGTAGGGCTGCTGCCACAAGCGGCCCTGTCCCGAGTAGAGTTTGGCCCGCTGCCTTGCGGCATGCAGCATGGATTGTTCGACCAACCACGCCACTTGGTTCTGTTCAGCCGTCGTCATGAAAACCATTGCCTCTCGTTGGAGTGAGCCTGCGATCGGGCCTTGCATCCAGCACAGCGACGCCGCCCGATTCATTTATGTATGAGGCCCGGAGGTGGATTTCGTTGCATTGGTCTTGGCGAAGGCGCCTCGATCCCCCAGACAGGTCGGAAAAATCAAATAGCCAAATGGCCCGGCGCCTCGCCATGGTGCAATTCGCCTTCATTTGGAGCGCAATCACTCCGTGAGCACCCCGTAAACAGTGTAGTTTCCACGGCAAATCCGAGTGGCACCCTCCTTGCTAGCAATAAATCTGTAACTGCTAGCAATCAGGAGAATCACCCATGGCAACTCGGTTTCAAAACCTGCAACGTCTGCTGTTTCCCGTGGCTGCGGCAGTCACGCTCAATATGGCAATGTTCGGTGGCGCGCAAGCGGCCGAGCCGCCGATCAAGGTCGGTTTGGTCGCAGCCCTTTCCGGGCAGTCGGCCAAATCCGGTGAAGCCCTGACCCGGGGTTTGACCATGGCGATCAATGAGGTCAATGCCAGCGGCGGCGTGCTCGGCCGTCCGCTGGAATTGGTGCGTCGCGACGATGAAAGCAATCCGTCGAAGGGCATCCTCGCCGCGCGCGAACTGGTGCAGCGCGAGAAAGTCGCCGTGCTGTTTGGTGGTCTTGATACACCGGTTTCGCTGGCCATCGTACCGCTGGTCAATCAGATGAAAGTGCCGTTCATGGGCATCTGGGCAGCGGGTACGAAAATCACCGAAAACGGCGCGCCTGACAACTATGTGTTCCGTGTTTCCGCTGTCGATGAGTTGGTGGATGAGGCGCTGGTGAAATATGGCGTCGACCACGGCATGAAGAAGCCGGGGATGATCCTCATCAACAATCCGTGGGGCGAGTCCAACGAGGCTGGCTTCAAGCGTGCGCTGGAAAAACGCGGCATGGCCAACGCCGGTGTCGAGCGGATTCAGGACAGCGATCTCGACGTCGTTCCGCAACTCACTCGCTTGAAAAACGCCGGTGCCGACACCCTCCTCCTCGTCGGTAACGTAAGCCCTTCCGCGCAAGTCGTGAAATCTCTGGATCGCATGGGCTGGGACGTGCCGGTCGTTTCGCACTGGGGCCCGGCTGGTGGCCGTTTTGGCGAACTCGCGGGGCCGAACGCCGGGCGCGTGCATTTCATCCAGACCTACGTGTTCACCGAGCACAACAGCGCCAAGGGCGATGCCTTGTTGGCCGCATTGAAAACCGCCTACCCGCAGATCAAAACCCTGGCTGACGTCACCCCGGCGGTGGGCATCGCCAATGCTTATGACGGGCTGCACCTCGCCGTTGAAGCGATCAAAAAGGCCGGCAGCACCGACGGCAAAGCGATCCGCGACGGCTTTTACGCCATCAGCGAATACGACGGTTTGATCAAGGACTACAAGCAACCGTTTACCCCGACCAAGCATGACGCGTTGGGGCCGGACGATTACCTGTTCACGCATTTCGTCAACGACCAAATCGTCCCGCTCGCGCCTAAGGAGTAAGCCATGTACACCGCCGCCATCATCTCCGGGCTGGGCCTCGGCAGCATGTACGCGTTGCTGGCGTTAGGGTTTCACCTGACCTACGTCGTCTCGCGCACCGTCAACTTCGCCCAGGGCAGCGCCATGATGGTCGGCGCGGTGTTGGGCTACACCTTTTGCATCAACTGGGGCTGGTCGCTGTGGTTTGCGCTGCCGCTGACGTTGCTGCTCTGTGCGCTGTATGGCTTGGCCATCGAGCGCTGGCTGGTGCGGCCGTTTCACAGTCGCGGCTCACAGGCGTGGCTGATGGCGACGGTGGCCGGCGGGATTCTGGTCGATAACCTGGCGTTGTTCACCTTCGGCAAGGAGCCTCGGCAGTTCGAAAGCAGCCTGGCCAACCTGAATGTCGAGATGTTCGGCAGCAACGTCGGTGCCCTGCAATTGCTGATTCCGCTGGTTGGGGCGGCGATTGCGCTGGCGTTGTATCTGGTGCGGCGTTACACCCGGCTGGGCAAAGTGCTGGAAGCCTGCGTGCAGAATCCTCGCGCGGCGATGCTGATGGGCATCAACGTCAATCGTGTGGTCGCCATCGCTTTTGCGATCTCGACAGTGTTTGCCGCCGTCGCCGGTTTGTTGATTGCGCCGCTGTTCAGCGTCAACGCGGAGATGGGCATGTTGTTTGGCCTGAAAGCCTTTGCGGTGGCGATTCTCGGCGGCATCACCAGCGCCGGCGGCGTGTTCACGGCGGGGTTGCTGTTTGGTCTGACGGAAGCGCTGATCACCATGTATTTTGGCTCGGCGTTTACCCAGATATTCACGTTTGCGCTGGTGATTGTCGCATTGGCGATTCGTCCCAACGGTCTGTTCGGCAGCCAGGCATTGGTGAAAGTATGAAGAACCTTCCCTCCTTGCTGATCGCCCTCCTCGCGGTCGTTTCTGGGGTCATGGCGTTCACGCTGGACAGCTATTCCCTGCTGGTTTTCACCCTGTGCGCGCTGGCGACAGTGGTCGGCGTGAGCCTGAATATTCTGATCGGCCTGAGCGGGCAGATTTCCTTTGGTCATATTGCTTTCTACGCGATCGGCGCCTATGTGTCGGCACTGCTGACCTTGGCGGGTTGGCCGTTATGGCTGGCGCTGCCGCTCGCCGGTGTCGCGGCGGGAGTCATCGGCGCGCTGTTGGCGATTCCTGCCCTGCGGGTTAGCGGCCCGTATTTGGCGATGATCACCATCGCCTTTGCGTTTGTCGTGCATCACAGTTTGATCGAATGGCGTGAAGTCACGGGCGGTTCCAACGGTTTGATGGGCATCCCCATGCCGGAATTTTCCGGGCTTGATCCGTCGATTTTCCTCGCGCTGTTGGCCGCCGCTTTGATGATTGGCGCCCTGCTCTTCTATCAGCGCCTCAGCCACAGCCGCTGGGGCAAAGCCATGCGCGCGGTGAAAGCTTCAGAAATCGCTGCGCGCTCGCTGGGCTTCAATCCGGTCATCAGCAAAACTCTCGCCTTTGCTTTGTCGGCGGCGTTGACCGGACTCGCGGGTGGCTTGCTCGCGCCGTTGCTGATGTTCATCAACCCGGAATCCTTTCCGTTTTCGCAGTCGATTTTGTTTGTGCTGGCAGTGATCGTCGGTGGCAGCGGCATGCTCTTCGGGCCGCTGATTGGCGCGTTGTTGATTGTGCTGGTGCCGGAACTGCTCTCGGATTTTGCCGAATACCGGTTGCTGATTTTTTCCACGTTGCTGCTGTTGGTGCTGTGGATCGCACCGAATGGCCTGCTGGGCGCCCTCGCCCGACGCTGGATCAAACCGACGCGTTTGCTGCCGCCCACGCAGTTCAATGAGCAACATATCGCCGCGCATCTGCGCAGCCGTGGCGTGAACTCAGGCTTGCGGGTAACTGATATCGGCATTCGTTTCGGCGGCGTGCAGGCCGCGCAACACGTCAGTTTGCATGCCCCCGCCGGCAGCATCACCAGCATCATCGGCCCTAACGGTGCGGGCAAAACCACCGTGCTCAATATGATCAGCGGCTTCTATGTACCGGACAGTGGCCAGATTGAACTGCAACAACCGCTGGCCGGGCTGCCTGCCTGGAAAAGCGCTCGGGCCGGGATTGCCCGTACGTATCAGACCACCCTGCTGTTCGGCGAAATGTCGGTGTTGGACAACCTTCTGGTGGCGATGCAGCAGGGTCGCATGGGCCTGCCGTTCAGCCTTTCCACAGTCGAGCAGCGCAGTCTGGCGCTGGATCTGTTGGCACTGGTCGGCTATCGCGGTGAAGTAAATATTGCCGCCGAAGATCTGCCGCATGTGGATCGGCGTCTGGTGGAAATCGCCCGTGCATTGGCGACGGCGCCTGCAGTGTTATTGCTGGATGAACCGGCAGCGGGCCTCAGTCGTCGTGACACGGATGACCTGGCCATTCTGCTGCGCAAACTGGCGAATTTCGGCCTGACAGTGATTCTGGTCGAGCACGACATGGCGCTGGTCATGTCGGTGTCCGAGCACTTGCTGGTGCTCGACGCCGGCAAGCCTATCGCCTCGGGGCCGCCGGCGGAAATTCGACAAAACCCGCAAGTCATCGCTGCTTATCTGGGCGGTACCGAGTATCAAGCCACGCCTCGCGAGCAGGTGTGGAATGGCAGTCGCGATGCGCGTTTGTACGTCAAGGATCTGGTCATCGATTACGGCGCGTCAGCCGTGGTCGACAAGGTCAATCTGCTGGTTAATCCCGGCGAACTGGTGGCGATTCTCGGCGCGAACGGCGCGGGCAAATCGAGCATCCTGCAATGTCTGGCAGGCCTGCATCGCGCCAGCGGCGGCAGTATTTTGCTGGACAACGAAAACATCGAACTGGCCAACGCCAGCACCATCGCCGCTAAAGGTCTGGCACTGGTGCCGGAGGGCCGTCAGGTTTTCCCGTATCTGAGTGTGCGCGACAACCTGTTGCTCGGCGGCTATTCGCGCCGCGACAGCTTCGATGCCGAGGCTGAAATCGAGGCCATCCTCAAGCGCTTCCCGCGCCTGCGAGATCGCATCGACAACCCGGCCGGGCTGCTTTCCGGCGGCGAACAACAAATGGTCGCTGTGGGCCGTGGCCTGATGGCCAAGCCAAAAATCCTGCTGCTCGATGAGCCGTCACTGGGTCTTTCGCCCGCGATGATCGGCGAGTTGTACGACGCACTGGCGGCGCTGCGCGACGAAGGCGTGACCATCCTGCTCGTGGATCAAATGGCCAACCTCGCGCTGCAAGTGGCGGATCGTGCTTACGTTCTCGAAACCGGCATCATCGTCAAAGCCGCCGGCTCCGCAGAACTGCGCGCCGACAAAGCGCTGGCCGCCGCTTATCTGGGTGAAGGGGCCAGTGCATGAGCACCCTGAAAATCATCAATGCACGGCTCGGAAGCGATCACCAAGTAAGCGAGTTCTACGTTGAGAACGGCTACTTCGTCGACGCCTTCAGCTCGAATGCCAGCCACTGGCAAACCCTTGATCTGCACGGCCAATTGATGATGCCGGGTCTGATCGAAACTCATATCCATCTGGACAAGGCCTGCATCATGCAGCGCTGTCATTTGCAGGAAGGCACCCAGGCTGAAGCCGTCGCGCAAACCCGCGCGGCGAAAGCCGAATTCACTGAAGACGATGTTTATCAGCGTGGTGCGCAGGTGCTGGACAAGGCGATTGTGCAAGGCACGACGCACATGCGCACCCACGTCGAACTGGATCCGCAGATCGGTCTGACCGGGTTCAACGCGATTCGCCGTTTGCAGGCTGATTACGCCTGGGCCATCAGTCTGGAAATCTGCGTGTTTCCCCAGGAGGGTCTGCTGAATAATCCCGGGACTGAGGCGCTGTTGTGTCAGGCACTGGAAAGCGGCGCGACGGTGCTCGGCGGCTGCCCGTACATGGACAGCGACCCTCATGGGCAGATCCAGCGTCTGTTTGAACTGGCGGTGCGCTACGACTGCGACCTCGATCTGCACCTGGATTTCGACCTGAACACCGAAGGCATGACGGTCATGGAAGTCGCACGCTGCACGCAGCTGCACGGCTGGGGCGGACGCGTCACCGTCGGGCACGCGACCAAGTTGTCGACGCTGCCCCGTGAGCCACTGACGGTGCTGGCTCTGCATCTGGCCAAAGCAGGCGTGCAAGTCACCTGCCTGCCGAGCACCGATCTGTTTTTGCTCGGTCGCGAGGCGTTCCACAACAAACCCAGAGGCTTGGCGCCACTCGCGCATTTGCATGCGTGCGGCGTGACCTGCTCGGTCTCGACCAACAACATCGGTAACCCGTTTACGCCGTATGGCGATGCGTCGTTGATCCGTCAGGCCAACCTGTTCGCCAACGTCAGTCAGATGGGCACGGTGGCTGAACTGCTGCAATGCCTGGCGTGGGTCTCCAGCGAGTCGGCGGTGATGCTGCGATTGAAGGATTACGGTTTGCGACCAGGCTGCCGCGCCGATTTCATCGTGTTCGACGCGTCCTCGCCAGCGGCGGTGATCGCTGAAATAAGCGCACCGTTGATGGGCTTCAAGGGCGGGCGCCAGACGTTTAGTCGGCCGGCAGCAACGTTGATCAAACCGCGTTAATCAATCAGCGCCTGCTTGAGGTTGAACTCGGCGGGCGCAGTTTCTTCCAGCGCCAACTGCGCTTCCAGCTCATCCAGATGCTCAATCATCACCGCCACGGCTTTGGCGTTATCGCCATTTTCCAGCGCGGTGATGATCTCCTGGTGCTCATCGGACGCACACGACGGCACGTCATTGCGCTGATACAGCGCGACGATCAATGAGCTGCGCACCATCAGGTTGGCGAGGATATCGCTGAGCACTGTGTTGCCACTGATCTCGCCGAGCAGCAGGTGAAACTCGCTCAGCTCGCGGACGATGGCGCGGCGATCGGTGTCGTTGGTGGCTTTGCGTTCGTTGTTCATGTGTTGGGCGATACGCTGACGCTGCGTACGCATGGTTTGCGGCGTGATCGCTTCGACAATTGCGCGCTCGATGGCGCGCCGGGCGCTGAAAATATCCCGCGCTTCGCGTGCCGTCGGCTGGGCAACCATGGCGCCGCGATTGGCTTCGATAGTCACCACTTTTTGCATCGCCAGACGCTGCAACGCCACCTGCACATGATTGCGGTTGGCTTGCAGGGTTTCGACGATATGCGCTTCGATCAATCGCGTGCCGGGCGGCAGGCGATGCTGGGCGATAGCCTTGAACAGCGCATCGACGATCCGTTGCACCTCAAGCTGTTTGGCGGTGACAGTGCTCAAGCCCATCCTTTCCTCTGTTTTTCAGAACGCCGCAGGCCAACCCACAACAATGTGTCTGGCGGGCAATCGGCGGCATTATCCGCCAGCCGCCCAAGCCCGGCAAATGTGCGCTGCAAGGATCAGTCCGGTTGACCGAGCCCGATGCCCTCCCCCCGTGGATCGTGCATGGCGCTGCGCCGACCCTCGGCGTCAATCGCAATAATCCCGGCGTGGCCGGTCATGGGGCTGCGCACTGGAATGATTTCCACCTCATGGCCCAACATGCCGAGGCCTTCAATCGTCGCGACGCTCATGTCGCCTTCAAGCTTGAGGTTGTCCGTACTGTCGAAAAAGCTGCGACCCAACAGAAAACGCGGCGCGTGCAACGCCTGATCAATCGGTTGTTGATAGTCGATCAGTTGCGTCGCCAGCACCATCTGCGTTTGCGGTTGACCATCGCCACCCTGCGTGCCGAAGAACCAGCGGCGGCCATCGTCAGCCAGATAGCAGGACGGATTGAGCGTGTGCGCCGGACGCTTGCCCGGTGCCCAGCCGTTGACGTGTTGGGGGTTGGCGTTAAATCCGGCCGCGCGGTTTTGCCACAACACGCCGGTGTCACCGAGGATGCAGCCCGACCCGAAGTCATGGAACAGGCTCTGGATCAGGCAAGCCGTACGGCCCTGCGCATCGGTCGCGGCCATCCAGATGGTATCGGCGGGCCGCCCCGGCTCGTTCCACGGCGCCGCGCGCTGATCGTCGATGGCATCGGCATAAGCTTTAATCTGCGCATCTTCAAGACTGGCGGCGAAATCCCACGCTTGGCGGTGCGGATCGCACAACTGCGCATTGCGTCGCAGCAGGCCCTGTTTGATCGCTTCGACGAGATAGTGATAGTAAAGCGCGCTGCCATTACCGACGTCCGCCAGCGGTTTGTGTTGCAGCGCGGCCATGGCTTGCAGCGTGTACAAACCTTGACTTGGTGGCGCGACGTTGTAGAGCCGACCATCGCGATAACGTACCGAAATCGGTGCGACTTCGGGTGCGCGAGTTGCCGCCAGATCGGCCGCCGTCAAACCGCAAGCCAATCGATCAAACGCAGCCCCGAACGCCTCGGCCAGTTCGCCGTGGTAGAAATCCTCGACGCCGTGTTTCGCCAGATGCCGCAGGGTGTTGGCCAACTCGGGCTGGCGCAACGTATCGCCCTCGCGTAACCAGTGTCCTTCGTGTTTGCACAGACGATGCAGATCCGGCAATTGCTCGATCAGGGGTTGGCGCAGGGTTTGCCAGAACAGCTGCGAGCGCGACACCTGCACACCGGCATCGGCCACGCTCGCGGCGTCACTTAACAGATCAGCCCAGCCGAGCCGCGAGCCCCATTCATGCCGACTGATGTTCGCCGCCGTCTGCCAACTGGCCATCGCGCCCGCCGTGCTGGCGACCGACGCCGGGCCGCGCACGGTGATGATTCCGCCCTCGGGCAAACGTTGCCCGGCCTGACCAATCCCCACGATGGTGCGCACCTGACTGTCGTGGATCATCCATAGGGCATCGCCGCCCAGGCCAGTCATGTGCGGGAACACCGCCGCTAGCATCGCACTGGCGGCGAGCATGGCATCAATGGCTGTGCCGCCCGCGTCGAGAATACGCAGGCCGGCGGCGCTGGCATCGGCATGAGGCGTACAGATCACCGCACGGCTGGAGGTTGCGATCATGGTGGCGGGCTCTCTCTTTGCTAGTGATCGTTATGGTGATTGCTAGCAAAGCAAGATGTATGCCTTCAGGAGCCGCTATTCCTGCTCGTGGGTAATGTCCACCAGCGGGATCGGTTCGATCGCCCAGGCGTGGATCTGACGACGCTCGGGGCTCGGCACCGCACAGGCCTTGCGCCCGGTAAATATTCGCGCGAGGCGTTCTTCATCAATGCGCCAGCCGCGCTGCTCCAGTGCCTGCACGTCTTTACGAAAGGCGATTTGCAGCGCGTCGGATTTTAACGAGACCTCTTGCTGAAAGGAGTCCGGCACGCGCTCCGGGCGTACGTTTTTCAGCACGGCGTGATCCTGTTCAAAGATACGAATGTTGCTGGCAATGAACCGGCGATCCAGCAGCCGTGAGCGCAGGAATGTTCTGCCCATCATCCACCAGGTTCGCGTGCGGTTGGCGTCAATCGGCACGTGCGCCGAGACGATGTAGATCCGCCAGCCATTGGGTAATTCGAGCTCCAGCGTTGTACACGGCCCGGACAAATGAAAACCCGGAACAGTGACCACACTGACAAACTCGGTGGAAGATTTGCGTCTCAACAGCCCTTTGCGCGCGGGCCTGCGCATGAGCATTTGTGCGCTGCCGCTCCACGCATCGCTTTCCACATCGAACGCTTCAATCTCGGGATGATCCGGATCGCCGAAGGTTGAACCATGCACAAAGGGAGCGTGGGCGAAATCGAGGCCGTTTTCGATAATCCGATCCCAACTGGCCTGCCAATCGAAATGGCCGCTGACCACCCGAATGGCCGGATCGTCAATCCAGTCGAGCGTTGGTAGAGGCGGACGTTCCGCTTCTGGAAGATCACCTAAAAACGCCCAGATCCAGCCATAGCGTTCCAGCGTTGGATAGGCGTCGACGCGAGCCTTCGCCGGAATCCGTTGGTCTGGCTGCGCGGGTATGTGCGTGCAGACGCCATCCGCACCAAACCGCCAGCCGTGATACGGACACTGCACGCTGTTGCCGACCTTGCTGCCGGCCGACAGCGAACCGCCGCGATGCACGCACACATCTGAAAGCAGATGCGCGACGCCCGCCTCATCACGGAACGCCACAAACGGTTGCCCGAGCAATTGCACCGGCATCAATCCTTCAGTCAATTGCGACGAGGGCAGAACGACATACCAGAGGTTCGTGAGCATGGGGCGCGGGTGATTCCGTCAATTCGGTTAGCTGAGATCATAAAACGAAAGCGGCTCCGAAGAGCCGCTATGTCTGCCTTACGTGATTCAACGACGCAGAAAGCGGTTGACCAACAGCAGCACTGCCGCACCGATGGCCAGTGCAGCCACTGGTTTTTCTTTAACAAACGTCGAGACGTTGTCCAACGTGTCGCCGTAGGTTTTAGTCAGTTGGCCCGAGGCCTGACGTGCAGCGCCTTCAGCGTCCAGCCGCGAATCACCGATCAATTTCCCGACTGCGCTCTGCGCCTTGCCTGCGAGTTTTTCTGCAACGCCTTCAACTTGTTCACTTTTCATAATTCATCAAACCTTCGTCTGTAAGTGGAGAGTTCAGAATCGACCTGAGCGTGTGCCGAGAGGCTATCTGCACAGCATTAGGGGAACGGGCGTGGTGATTGGTTCCATCGAGATGAGCTTCAGCAGCCGAAAACCCGTGTTTGCTGACCTTCTGCTGGACTCGCAAATACCTATACAGAAGACTACCCTTGTATAACTAATTGCCGGCCTGGCGATGACCTCGAATTTAACGGACTCCGATTGATGAATGCGACGCGGCGCTTGTGCCTGGTCTTGGGCGACCAATTATCTTTCGACCTCGCCTCCCTGCAAGGCCTCGATCAGGATCACGATGCCGTGTTGCTTGTCGAGGTGATGGAGGAAGCCAGCCATGTCCCCCACCATCCACAAAAAATCGTCCTGATCTTCAGTGCCATGCGGCATTTCGCCGAGGCTTTGCGTCAGCGTGGCGTTCGCGTGCACTACGTCACGCTAACGGATCCGGACAACAGCGGATCGGTGCCGAGCGAATTACAGCGCTGGCACGCACTGCTCAAACCCAGTGAGATTCACCTGACAGAGTGCGGTGACTGGCGCCTGGAGCAATCGATCAAGGATTGCGGCTTGCCCATCCACTGGCACAGCGATGCTCGCTTTCTTTGCACACGTAACGAATTTTCCGACTGGGCGCAGGGCAAAAAGCAACTGCGCATGGAGTTCTTTTACCGTGAAATGCGCCGCAAAAACAGGCTGTTACTCAACGGTGACGGCAGCCCGGTCGGAGGCGCCTGGAACTTCGACGCCGACAATCGCAAAGCCTTGCCCAAGGGCGTTCGGCCCCTTCCTCCCGTGCGCTTCAAACCCGACGCCATCACCCAAGAGGTGCTTGCGTTGGTGGCCGAACACTTCGCCAGCCACTACGGCGCGCTCGACACATTCGACTACCCGGTGACGCACGCCGACGCACAGGCATTGTGGGAGTACTTTCTCGATTGGGGACTGGCCGCGTTCGGCGATTATCAAGACGCCATGGCCAGCAACGAACCCTTTCTGTTCCATGCGCGGATCAGTGCGGCGCTCAACATTGGTCTGCTGGATCTTCGGCAGATTTGCAGCGATGTCGAATCAGCCTATTGGTCGGGCGGCATTCCGCTCAACGCGGCTGAAGGCTTTATTCGACAACTGATCGGCTGGCGCGAGTACGTCCATGGCGTCTACTGGCTGAAGATGCCCGACTACGCGCAAGGCAATGTCTTCGGCAACACCCGCGTGCTTCCAGAGTTTTACTGGACAGGCAAAACGCAGATGAACTGCATGCGCCAGGCCATCGGACAGAGCCTTGAACATGCTTATGCGCACCACATCCAAAGGCTGATGGTCACCGGCAATTTCGCCCTGCTCGCGGGCATCGCGCCCAGCCAGATATGCGACTGGTATCTGGCGATCTACATGGATGCCTTCGACTGGGTGGAACTGCCCAACACACTGGGCATGGTCATGCACGCCGATGGTGGTTATCTGGGTTCAAAACCCTATTGCGCGAGCGGCCAGTACATCAAGCGCATGTCTGACTATTGTCGTGGCTGCGCCTACAAAGTGAGCGAAAGCACCACCAACGACGCCTGCCCTTTCAATTCTTTGTATTGGCACTTCCTCATGCGCCACAGCGACCTACTGCGCGGCAATCAGCGCATGAGCATGCTCTATAAAAACCTCGACCGCATGCCTGAAGCCAAGCAGCAGGCGCTATGGCAACGCGGCGAGTTCTTGCTCGCCAAACTGGATCACGGTGAGTCGTTGTGAAAAAGAGCGAGCTGCCGGTCAAAACCTGCGTGACCTGCGGCCTTCCGTTCACTTGGAGAAAGAAATGGTCGCGCTGCTGGGAACAAGTGCGCTACTGCTCGGAGCGCTGCCGAAGAACCCGATAGATCTCGCCAACCACCTGAGCCACGGCTTCTTCAATCGTGCCTTCATTGCGGCACAACACCCAACCCTGATCCGCCACCGCGCGCGCGAACGCCTCGGTACACGCCACGTGTTCTTCGCGCTTGTGGATCACCGTGCTGCCCAACCCCCGGGAGCGTGCCGCCGCCCTTGCCCAGGAAATATCAGGATCGGTCACGACGCCGACATGCAGATCCGGCACGCGCACGTCTCGCGTCATGTTCATTTGGAGAATCTCTGCGAGCGGGACGGTACGGCGAAACGCCGCGTCTGACGGGTACCAACGGTCGATCAGGATGATGCTGTCCAGCGGTTGCTTGGGCAGCACATGCTGTGAAATCCAGCTGCGGCTATCCGCCAGACGCTGACAAATAGCCCACTCCAGATCCGTTGAGGGGTCTCTTGCGAATTGATTGACGAGGGTCATGGTGCCAGCCCTGTCGGGATCGTTTTTTCTCTCGCACAGGCGAATGACTTTCTTGTTGTCGGCCCTCAGGGCTGCCGTCACGGCTTCCAACAATGTGGTTTTGCCGGTGCCTTTGGGGCCATCGAGAGAAATAAACAGCGCGGGATTCATCGTTCACACGGCGTGTTGAGACATTGGTGGGCACTTTAACCGTATTGATGCCATTCAATCAGCTCATAGCTGTCCCTTGCCTACATTTCTTTGCCTGACCCGAAGCTGCATTTCAATCTCTGCAATCTTGTCATTTGCCAACACTTGAGGCACGGTCGAACCCACTGACATCTCTGCCAAAGGAATCACGCCATGTCGAAGCTCTATCCCAGTATCGATCCCGAGGGGTTGGTCGAGTACTCCGTGGTCTACACCGACCGCTCGCTGAACCACATGTCGCAGTCCTTTCAAGCGGTGATGAAGAACATTTCCCAGACCCTCAAGCAGGTCTACAACGCCCAAGGCGTTGCCGTGGTGCCGGGCAGCGGCACGTTCGGCATGGAAGCGGTGGCGCGGCAGTTTGCGACTGGCCAGCAATGCCTGGTGATACGCAATGGCTGGTTCAGTTATCGCTGGAGCCAGATCCTTGAAATGGGCAACATCCCGGCCGCCACCACGGTGCTGAAAGCTCGCCCCGTCGATGCCGGTCACCAGGCTGCGTACGCCCCGCCACCGCTGGACGAAGTGCTGGCAGCGATCGCCGCGCAAAAGCCGAAGATTGTCTTCGCTCCCCACGTTGAAACGTCCTCCGGGATTATCCTGCCCGACGAGTACCTGCGGGCCGTCGGCGATGCCGTACATGCGGTGGGTGGTCTGTTCGTGCTGGACTGCATCGCCTCGGGCACGCTTTGGGTTGATATGCACAAATGCGCGGTCGACCTGCTGATCAGCGCCCCACAGAAAGGCTGGAGCGCCTCCCCTTGCTGCGCGCTGGTGATGTTCAGCTCATTAGCCCTTGAGCGCATCGAACACACGCAAAGCAGCAGCTTTGCCTGCGACCTGAAAAAGTGGCTGCAAATCATGCAGGCCTACGAACAGGGCGGCCACGCCTACCACGCGACCATGCCCAGCGATTCCCTCGCACGGTTTAACGACGTGATGAAAGAAACCCAGGCCTACGGTTTCGACAAGATTCGCGACGAGCAACAGGTGCTGGGTGATCGGGTGCGCGCGATGTTGACCGGCAAGGGCTTCAAAAGCGTCGCCGCTGAAGGCTTTCAGGCCCCGGGTGTGGTGGTGAGTTACACCGACGATGCCGACATCAAAAACGGCAAGAAATTTGCCAATCATGGTTTGCAGATCGCCGCCGGCGTGCCGTTGCAATGCGACGAACCGGCCGACTTTCAAACCTTCCGCATCGGGTTGTTCGGGCTGGAGAAGCTGCACAATTTCGAGCGTACGGTGAGCACGCTAGAGCAGGCGCTGGATGAGGTGATGGTTGACTGATCGGGCGCGGATGACTCGTCGTTCCGGACACATTGTGTAAAGCGATCGCCGAACCTTTGCTGCGAAAACACCGTCCGAGCTAAGGCATCACTGCTTCCGGCTCGCCACGAGGTTTCCGTTTGAAAGCTGCCATCGTCAAAAAATACCGTTTGATCATCAAGACCCTGGGCTATGTCGGCTGGGCGTTGTTCTGGCTGTTGCTGTGGGACATCGCCGTCACGGTCGACTTCATGCTGTTTCTCAACGCCAAGCTGAATTTGCCGCTGATGCCCCTTACGTTATTGGGTTCGGCATTGATCGTGCTGATCAGTTTTAGAAACAGCAGCGCTTACAACCGCTGGTGGGAAGCGCGGACGCTGTGGGGCTCGATGATCAACAGTTCGCGCAGCTTTGCCCGGCAGGTGCTGACGTTGCTGGATGATCCCGACAGCGAAGTTAATCCGGTCAAGTCCACCTTGCTGCGCCGCCATGTGGCGTACGTCAATTGCCTTGCGGCACATCTGCAAGGTTTGCCTTGCCCTGAGGAAGTCCGGGCGTTTATTCCCGCTGATGAGTTCGCCCGCAGCGGCACCACCAATAACTTTGCCAACGACATCCTCACCGGCTCCGCTGCGTTGTTGGCGCGGGAATACAAGGCCGGGCGTCTGGACAGCATTCGTCTGGCGCGGCTGGAGTCGACGCTGGTGGATCTCTCGAACAGTCAGGGCGGTATGGAGCGGATCGCGAATACGCCGCTGCCCTACCCTTATGTGTATTTTCCGCGCCTGTTTATTTCGCTGTTCTGCCTGATCGTGCCGGTGGGGTTGGTGGAATCGCTGGGCTGGTTTACGCCGCTGGCTTCGACCGTGGTTGGTTTTATGCTGCTGGCCATCGAGCGGATTGGCACGGATCTGCAGAGCCCGTTTCGCCATAGCGAGCATCAGATTCAGATGGAAGCGCTGTGCGAAACCATCGAGAAAAACTTGCAGTCGATGCAGCGCGACTCGTTAGGCATTGAACGACGCAGCGAAGCTTTCACGCAGCCCTTGTAGGAGCTGCGGCACGCTGCGATCTTTTGATCTTTAAACAATCAACATCAAAAGATCGCAGCGTGCCGCAGCTCCTACAGGGAATCGTTGGCTGTCATAACTTACGGTTTATTTGTCGAAAGCGCTGTTTTTTGAGATTTCAAATATTTATCCCGCCCGTTGAACAGCGCCCATCCCGTTGAAAGACAGACCATTCGGCAGTGATCTACGCTTTACGCCGAATTGATGATTTAACTGGATAGTTAACTAACTATATAATGGCCATCTCATTTCAACGGGACACTCAACGTGAAGCAGAGTCAACGCCTCTCGGGCATATCAAAATTCATTCTGGTCGGGCTGGGCGTCGTCATCGCCCTGCTCGGCTTGGCGCTGGCTGCGGGCGGCGTGAAGTTGGTCAGCCTGGGAGGCTCGTGGTACTTCCTGGTGGGTGGCTTGGTCATGGCCGTTTCCGGTCTGTTGATCGCGCGCTTCAAACTGAGCGGTGCCTGGTTGTTCGCGGCGTTCCTGGTCGGGACGGCGATCTGGGCGGGCAGTGATGCCGGTCTGGTGTTCTGGCCGGTGTTCTCGCGCCTGTTCATGTTCAGCGCGATCGGCTTGGTGGTGGCCTTGGTCTACCCGATGCTCAAGCGCGCCAACGGTGGCGTTGCGGGTCGCGGCGCTTACGGCGTTGCCGCTGTGTTGGCGGTTGGCCTGGCCGTTGCTGCCGGCAACATGTTCGTCGCGCATCCGACCGTTGCCGCCACCGGCACTGGCCCGGGCCTCACTCCGGTTGAGCCGGACAAGGCGCAGAAGGATTGGGCGCACTACGGTAATACCGAAGGTGGCAGCCGCTTCGCTGCACTGGATCAGATCAATCGCAACAACGTCGACAAGCTCAAAGTAGCGTGGACCTATCACACCGGCGACATTGCCGAGAGCGATGGCAACGGCGCCGAAGACCAGCTCACCCCGCTGCAAATCGGCAACAAAGTGTTTATCTGCACCCCGCACAACAACCTGATCGCCCTCGATGCCGACACCGGCAAAGAGCTGTGGAAGAACTCGATCAACGCCCAGTCGAAAGTCTGGCAGCGCTGCCGTGGCATGGCCTATTTCGATGCGACTGCCGCCATTGCCCAGCCGAGCAATTCGAGCATCATCGAAGCCAAACCGGCGCCGGCCGCCAATTGCCAGCGTCGTCTGCTGACCAATACCATTGATGCTCGCCTGATCGCGGTCGATGCCGACACTGGTGAGTTCTGCCAGGGTTTCGGCAACAACGGTCAGGTCGATCTGAAGGCCGGTCTGGGTAACGTCCCGGACAGCTACTATCAGTTGTCCTCCGCACCGTTGATGGCCGGCACCACTGTCGTGGTCGGCGGTCGCGTGGCTGATAACGTGCAAACCGACATGCCGGGCGGCGTGATCCGTGGTTTCGACGTGATGACCGGCGCCATGCGCTGGGCGTTCGACCCGGGCAACCCGCAGGATCGCAACGCGCCGGCAGACGGCAGCACCTACGTGCGCAGCACGCCGAACAGCTGGGCACCGATGTCGTATGACCCGGCGACCAACACGGTCTTCCTGCCGATGGGCAGTTCGTCCACCGACATCTATGGTGTCGAGCGCAGCAAACTCGATCACACCTACGGTGCTTCGATTCTCGCGCTGGACGCCACCAGCGGTGAAGAGCGCTGGGTGTTCCAGACCGTGCACAACGATCTCTGGGACTTCGACCTGCCAATGCAGCCGAGCCTGATCGACTTCACCAAGGACGGCAAAACCGTTCCGGCGCTGGTCATCGGCACCAAGGCCGGGCAGATCTACGTGCTCGACCGTGCCACCGGCAAACCGTTGACCGACGTAAAAGAAGTGCCGGTCAAAGCGGCGAACATCCCGAACGAACCGTACTCCCCTACCCAGCCGAAATCGGTGGGCATGCCGCAGATCGGTGCGCAGCACCTGACCGAATCCGACATGTGGGGCGCCACCCCGTACGATCAGTTGCTCTGCCGCATCGACTTCAAAGGCATGCGTTACGACGGTTTGTACACCGCGCCGGGCATGGATAAATCGTTGAGCTTCCCGGGTTCGCTGGGCGGCATGAACTGGGGCAGCATCTCGACTGACCCGGTACACGGTTTCATCTTCGTCAACGACATGCGTCTGGGTCTGTGGATTCAGATGATCCCGTCGCAGAACAAAGGCCAGGCCACGTCCGGCGGCGAAGCACTGAACACCGGCATGGGCGCCGTTCCGCTGAAGGGCACACCTTACGCGGTGAACAAAAACCGCTTCCTGTCGGTGGCCGGCATTCCGTGCCAGGCACCGCCGTTCGGCACCCTGACCGCAATCGACATGAAGACGCAGAAAATCGCCTGGCAGGTTCCAGTCGGCACGGTTGAAGACACCGGTCCGTTGGGTATCCGCATGCACCTGCCGATCAAGATCGGTCTGCCAACCCTCGGCGGCACGCTGTCGACCCAGGGTGGCCTGATCTTCATCGCTGGCACGCAGGATTTCTACCTGCGCGCGTTCAACAGCGGCAACGGTGAGGAAGTCTGGAAAGCGCGTCTGCCGGTGGGCAGCCAGGGCGGCCCGATGACTTACGTCTCGCCGAAAACCGGCAAGCAGTACATCGTCATCACCGCGGGCGGCGCTCGTCAGTCGACCGATCGTGGCGACCTCGTCATGGCCTACGCGTTGCCGTAAGCCGTCGTCACTTCATCCAGTCAAGCGCGGCACCTTAGGGTGCCGCGCTGCTTTGCTCCATTGCCCAAGATTCCAGCAGGAAGATTCACATGCAATCGGCTGTTCGTTTTTCTCGTTCCGACCTGTTCAAAGGCCTGTTGATCGGCCTTTCCTGCACCACTGCCCTGCCCGCGCTGGCCGCCGGCGAATCCGATCTGTTTACCCGCAGCACGCTCACTGGCGACTGGGGCGGATTGCGTCATCAGATGGATGAACAAGGCGTCAAATTCACCGGCGATTACAGCGGCGAAACCGCTTACAACGCTGACGGCGGCTTGCACCGTTCGGCGCGTTACTCGCAGAACATCAAGCTCGGCGTGCAGTTCGATCTGAGCAAATTGTATGGCGTCGATAACGCCGGCAAAGTGCAATTGACCATCAACGACAGGCGCGGCAACAGCGCTTCAGAAGACCTTGTCGGCAACCGTTTGCCGATTCAGGAAAACTACGGCGGCCTGTACACGCGCCTGACCGAACTGAGTTACGAGCGCAGCCTGTTTACCCCGGCGCTCAATGTGAAACTCGGCTACATGGCGATGGGCAACGACCTCGGCGGCCTCGACAGCGGCATTCTCTGCAACTTCATGAACGCAGGGTTCTGCGGTCATCCGCTGAACATGTCCGGTGGCAGCGGCTGGACCAACTACCCCAACGCGCATTTGGGCGTGCGGGTGAAATACGACCTGTCGTCCTCCTGGCAATTGCGCGTGGCGGCGTTCAACGTCGACCCGCAAAGCAACGGCAACTCCAGTCGCGCCTGGCACCTTGGGCCGAAACACACCACCGGTACGGTGGTGCCGATCGAGCTGGTGTACAAGCACGGCGGCGAATTGCCTGGCGAATACAAGGTGGGTTACTACTACGACAGCTCCGACGTTAAACGCATCGGCAGCGACGATGAAGTGTCCGGTCGCGGCGGTCATTATTTGCTGGTTGATCAAGCGGTGTGGGCTTCGCAGACTTCCACCGGCCGCAGCCTGCACGCGTTCGGTCAGTATTCAGCGGCCAGCGACGCGGCCTCGCCGTTCAGCAAGTGGTATGGCACTGGCGTGGTGTTGTACAAACCGTTCGACAGCCGCCCGCATGACACCGTCGCGCTGGGTTACGGTCGCGCCGTGCCTAACCCACGCAGCCGTGATGTGCAGCAAGACGCTGCACTGGCGAATGGCACCGCGTTCCCGAATCTGGACAGCGCCGAGCAATTGATCGAATTGGGTTATGGCTATCAAGCCACGCCATGGCTGACGCTGCGCCCGAATGTGCAATACATCATCGAACCAGGCGCGTTCTCGGGGCAAGACATCGACAACGCACTGGTCGTGGGCCTGCAAGTAAAAGCCTCGCTCTAACACCACGCCCTGTAGGAGCTGCCGCAGGCTGCGATCTTTTGACGTTGTTTTTTAAGATCAAAAGATCGCAGCCTGCGGCAGCTCCTACAAGGGTTCAGCGTTGTATGTGTAATAGATTCAGCGTTGCAGTGTGTAAGGGGTTTAGTGTTGCAGGGCGTAGCGGCGACAGTGTTCGAGATAGCCTTTCTCATGACTGCCAACCAACTGCACAACACTCGACCAAAGCCAAGACGGCGCATCCAGCGTCTTCGATCGGCAGTTCTGCAACTCGCTGATCCACGATGACCGCGTCGCCAGATCCATCTGTCGCGCATGGGCAATCCCCACCACTCGCGCCAGATACCCCGCCGCCAACATCGCATCACGCTGACTCAACTGATCGAGTTCCAGCTTCATGTCCTGCGGCAGCAATTCGCGGACAAAAAATCCGTGGTCGAGCACGCGCGTCGCAATCATGCGGTTACCCAACCCCGGCGATAGAAACCGCGCGCCCTCAACCACACGTTTACCGTTATCGCGCGGCATCGAAGATCTGGCCGCACGCGGTGCTGCAGCCGTTACCGCTTCTTTGACATCGAGCAGGCAGAAGTCCTGATCATCGCCCTCACCCACACCCAACAACACCGCGTAACGCTTCAATCCGAGCGAGCTGCAGCCTTTGACCCAATACGCCGAGTCGAGCAGTTTGACCCGGTCATCCTTCGACCGGCCCTTCAACGAAGTCACTAACGTATGAATATCGTCGGTAGCGCACAGGGTTTTCAGCGCCGCACGCTCTGCCCGCGAAAGCGACCAGAAGTGTTTGCCCAAGGGAATCGTCGGTTTGGTGTTCTCGATACGCTCCTGCGCCAGATGCTTCCACGTGCGCTGCACGGCACTGCGCATGCCAGCCTTGACCTGCGCCGGGCGTGGCGGCTCTTTATCGACATCGTCAACAAACGCTTGCTCGTAGCCGCGCATCATTTCTTCGAGCATGCGCGCGGTCGCGACACCGGGCAGATCGGAACCGCGTGCCGCCGTGGCCAATGACAGGGCCAGTCTGACCAGGTCGTGCGCGGGATTGCCGATAACGGTCTGATCGAGGTCGCGGATATGGATGTCGATCTGCCCTTTCAGATCCCCGGTGGGCCCGAGGTTGCCGGCGTGGCAATCGCCACAGATCCATACGGCAGGCCCGTGGGGAAGGCGCCGGCCGGGTTGGCTGTGCAGCCATTCATAAAATTGCACCGTGCTGCCGCGAACATAAGCATGCGCTGACCTCGCCATCTTGAAATTTCGCAGTTGCGAAAGGGTTTCCAGGCGTGCGGAGGGACGAGGTGTTTTCATGGGGACTTCTGGCAGGGGATGTGCTCTGTTGACCCCTGCCCTCAGCTGATTGTTTCAAGATGTTTCGTCAAAATCTAAAAAACATCACAAATACCAGCGATATTCCCGCGCGCTGATCTCCTGCATAAACGCCAAATGATCCTGACGTTTGTTCTCGCAATACACATCCACAAACTCGGCGCCCAGCCCTTCACGCAATTGCGGCTGCTGCTGCATGGTTTTTACCGCTTCAAACATTTCAGTGGGGAAACCGATACCGCTGTCACGGTCTTCATTCAGCGGCGCGATGGGTTCCTTGCCCGCTGCCAAGCCGTGCTCCAGTCCCACCAGAATCGCTGCCAACACCAGATACGGATTGGCATCCGCGCCGGCCAGTCGATATTCAATGCGCAGGTTTTTCGCGTCCGATTCAGGAATGCGCAAACACGCATCACGATCCTCAAAACCCCAGCTTGCCTTGGTCGCCGTGTTTACCGTACCGCCCAAGCGGCGCATCGCGTTCTGGTTCGGGGCGAAGATCGGCATGCTGTGCGGCAACAATTCCAGACACCCCGCCACCGCATGACGCAACGGCTGTTGTTGATTCGCCGCCAGCAGGTTATTGCCGTCAGCATCGTAAAGACTGACGTGCACATGCATGCCGCTGCCCGGGTGCTGCAAATACGGTTTGGCCATGAAACTGGCGCGATAACCGTGCTTGAGTGCCACGCCACGGGTGCTGCGGCAGAACAGCGCCGCCCAATCCGCTGCACGCAAACCATCATCGAGATGCCCGAAATTGATTTCAAACTGACCGGGGCCGAGTTCCGCCGTGATCACCGTGGCGTCGATACCCTGCGCTCGTGTCGCCTCGACCATCTCATCCAGCACCGGCGCAAACCGCGACAAGCGCTCGATGTGCATGTTCGGCTGATCATCGGCATCGTCGGTCAGGTCATCACGAGGGAATTGCGGGAGGCCGTCGCGCAGCTTTTTATCGAACAGATAAAACTCCAGCTCGAACGCCACCACTGGGTGAATGCCTTTACGCGCCAGTCGATCGAGTACCTGCGCCAGCACTTCACGGGGTTCGAATTCGATGGGTTTTTCAGTGCCGTCCGAGGTAATCAGCATCTGCCCCAGCGGCTGCGCTTCCCAGGTCACCGGCTTCAGCGTGCCCGGCACCAAACGCCGTACGGCATCCGGATCGCCATCGTTAAAGCAGTAATCACCAATTTTAAACAAACCGCCCTGCACGCCCAGCAGCACGCAGTTTTGCGGCAACTTGAGCGCGCTGCCCGCCGCGACTTTTTCGAGCATGTCGATCGGGTAGCGCTTGCCGTAAAAGTGCCCCGGAATATCCAGAGAAATCAGGTCGACATAACGCACTTCGGGGTGTTGTTGGCGAAACGCGCGCACTTCAGCCAACAGGTCGGCGCAGACAGCGTCCATCGTGTTCATCCTTTATTTGTTGTTATCAGGTGTAGACCCACAGCACGCGTGTGAGCTGATCGGTGAGATTGCCGTAGCGGCAAACGGTGTGGCTGTCGAACTGGAAACTGTCGCCAGCCTTGAGCGTTGCCGGCTCTTCGTCGTCGCCCAGCCACAGCGTCAACTCGCCTTCGAGCACGTAACCGCCCTGCTCCGAGCTGTCCGTCATATGCCGATCGCCGCTGCTGGCGCCCGCTTCCAGATGACTTTCAAGCATGGAGAACGAGGCGCGCATCTGCGGCGACACCAGAATGTCGGTGATGCCGTTGGCGTAATACAACGTGCGGCGCTCGTCCGGGCGCGTGACCCACGGCAGCTCTTTAGGCTTGGGCAAACTGTAGAAATACGTGGTCGGCACGCCAAAGGTTTCGCTGATCGCGGTGAGGTCTGCCACGGTTGGCCGCGACAGGCCGCGCTCGACCTGCGAGAGAAAACCCACCGAGCGGCCGATCTTGTCGGCCAGCTCTTTCAGCGTCCACTTCTTGTGCTTGCGCAGGTCATGGATGAGGATCGCCAGTGCGGCGATTTCTTCTTGCTTGTTCATGATTCAACTTCCGGAAAGTGACGCATCAGACGCTGTCACGCAGTCGATACCAGGCCTTGCCGATGGCTTCCAGCGGCGCGGCAAAATGTTTACCGCCGGGGAAACGACCGTTGCTCAGGCCTTGGTACAACGCCAATTCATCGCTCTGACCGAGGATCGCATCGGACACCGCGCGGGCGGCGGCCAGTGTCGGCAACACGCCGTGCCCCGAGTAACCCTGAAGCCAATAGCGGTTGCCCTCGCTGCCGACATCCGGCGTGCGCTTCAACGTCAGATCGATATGGCCGCCCCAGGCAAATTCCACCTCGACGCCTTTGAGTTGCGGGAACACTCGCTGCAGAAACGGCCGAGTGGCCGCCGCAATATCCTTGGGCATGCCGCCCAGATAGGTGCAGCCACCGCCGAACAACAAACGGTTGTCCGGTGTGCGGCGGAAATAATCGAGGACGAATTGGTTGTCGGTCACGCAGACGTTGCTCGGCAGCAATGCCGTGGCTTGCTCCGGCGTCAACGTCGCGGTGGCGACCTGATAAGTGCCGACCGGCAAAATGCAGGCGGCCAGTTGTGGATCGAGTTCATCGAGATAAGCGTTGCAGGCAAGGATCAACACATCAGCGCGAACTGATCCGCGCGCAGTGTTGACCCGAAAACCTGCGCCCTCCTCCTGATAACTCAGCGCTTTGCTTTGTTCGTAGATGTGGCCGCCGGCACGTTCTATCGCGGCGGCAAGGCCGAGGGCCAGTTTCAAAGGATTGAGGTGTGCGCCTTCCGGGTCATAGAGCCCGGCTTGATATCGCTCGCTGGCCACCCACTCGGGCAACTGTTCACGCGCAATGAACCGCAAAGCATCGTGGCCCCATTTGTGGCTGGCCTCGTGTTGCCATTCGGTCAGCAAGCCAACCCGGCGCGGCATCACAGACGTCCACAAATGGCCGGGCCGGTAGTCGCAATCAAAACCATGACGCCCCGGCAATTCACGCAACTCCTGCGCCGCCCAGCGCATACCGTCCCACAGACGTTTGGCGCGTTCATGGCCGAGCGCGGCTTCCAGCGGCGGCATGTCGCACGACCAGCCAAGAATCGCCTGCCCGCCATTACGCCCCGAAGCCGCCCACGCCACCCGACTGGCTTCCAGCAAAGTCACGCGTTTACCGGCCAAGGCCAGACGCAACGCGGTGTGCAACCCACTGAAACCGGCGCCAATGATGACGACGTCGGTGTGCTGCTCGCCTTCCAGCGCAGGTCGCTCACGCAAAATATCGGCGCAACTGTGGGCGTAATAGCTGTCGACGTGCTGCGTGGATTGCTGAAACATTCGCGACCTCATGAAATTATCTTTTTATAATTTCATGAAAATCTACAGAACTAATTTCACGCAAGCAACATCGGCAGTGTGAAAACACAGATGTTTAATGATCAAAAATCGTAACGCGCCGTCATCCCCAGCGTCCTCGGCGTGCCCAACACCCCGGTATAAGCACCATTCGGTGAATTCCACAGCGTGGTGTAGTAAGTCTTGTCGAAGGCATTTTTCAACCACAACGACACGTCCCACTGAGCCTTGCCCCAATCACCGCGCACGCCGGTGGACAGGTTGACCAGTCCATAACCCGGCAACTGCGCTTCACTGGAATCATCAACGGTGCCGACTGCATGCGAGCGCCAGGCGTAGTTGCCGTTGACGTAGGGTTGCAGGCCGTCCTGCAGATTCCATTGATAACTGGCGCTGGTGTTGAAGATCCATTTCGACGCGCCCACCACCGCGTGGCCACTGAGGTCGCAGGATGCCGGGGCGCCGGGGCGCAAAGCCACTTCGGCGGGACACGGTGCATCATCGTAAGACAGGTAACGCACATCGTTGAACGAGCCGTTGGCGTTGATCGTCAGGCCCGACATTGGCCGCCAACTGCTGTCGAGTTCCAGTCCTCGACTGCGCACCGTGCCGGCGTTGGTCAAATAGCTGGTGAGCGAGACATCGTCGTAAGCGTTGGTCTGGTAGCCATGCACCACCGTCCAGAACAGATTGGCATTGAGCAGCAAGCGCTGGTCGAGCAGCGTGGTTTTGATGCCCAGTTCGGCGTCGTTGGCGCGTTCGCTGCCGATCAACAACGAGTCGGCACCTGCGACGGGGGCGCTGGCCACGCCGAGATTGACGCCGCCGGATTTCTCGCCGTGCGACAACGAGCCGTACGCCAGCACTTGATCACTGACATGCCAGGCCAGACTGGCCAGCGCCGAGGGGCTGAAACTGTAGAGGCTCAAGTCGCCGGAATCGTAAGCACCGACCCTCGCATCTCTGACGCGCAATGCAGCGGCGCTGGCCGCATCGCCACCGAGCGGCACGTTGCGGGTGACCTCTGCGAGTTTGCGTTCATAGGTGCCGCGCACGCCCAGGCTGAAATCCAGGGTTGGCGTCAAGTGCCAGGTGCCTTGGGCAAACGTGGCGTAACTGTCGGTGTCGACATCGCCATGGCCGACGCTGGTGACGTTGTTCAGCGCGCCCTGCGGGGTACCGTTCCACGTGTCCGCCAACGGGCCGTAATCGGTGAACACTGTGTTGCTCATTTCCTGGCGGAAGTAATAGGCGCCGAGCACGTAGTCGAAATGTTCACCCACCGGTGAGGCCAGACGAATCTCTTGCGAATATTGTTTGTCGCGCGCGGATTGCCCGACGTTGTGCATCACGTCGACGTTCAGCTCATCATCATTGCGCGGGGTGAAATCCCACCAGCGATAGGCGCTGATCGAGGTCAGTGTGTAATCCCCGGCCAGATTCCAGTTGGCTTCCAGCGAGGTGCCGCCCTGAAACACCGTGACGTTCTGATCGGCATCCAGATTGACCCGACGGCCGTCCACCAGCGTCGCCCCGACCGCCGCTGCACGCTGTTGGTAACGGTTGACGCCGTTGATCACCGGCCCGGTGCTGAACAGCGAACGCGTGCCAGCGCTGGAATCTTCCTCATGATAATCGGCCAGCCAGCGCAGATTGAAATCCTCGTTGGGCTGAAACTCCAGTTGCCCACGAACACCTTGGCGCATGCCGCCGCCGAGTTCATGGCCGTCGTACTCGTTTTTCACGTAGCCGTTTTCATGAGTCTTGTAAGCGGCGATGCGCCCGGTGAGCGTGTCATTCAACGGCCCGGAAAAACTCGCTTGAGTCTGCGAGTAACCGTCCTCGCCGACCGACGTCGCGAGGGTGCCTTGCGGTGTCGCTGAGGGGCGACGCGTGGTGATGTTGAGCACGCCCGCCGTGGTGTTCTTGCCGAACAAGGTGCCTTGCGGGCCGCGCAGCAATTCGATCTGCTCGACATCGAGCAAGTCGAACACGGCCATGCCGGGGCGGCCGAGATAGACGTTGTCCAGATAGATCCCGGCGCTGCCTTCCAGACCATCGCTCGCCGGATTGTTGCCCAAGCCACGAATCGACAGGCTCGACTGCCGAGCGTGCATAAACGCGACGTTGACGCTCGGCATCGCCTGCTGCAAATCCTGCAGGCGATACAGACGTTGTTCCTCAAGGGTTTGCGCGCCGAGCACGCTCATTGCCGTGGGCACTTGTTGCGCGTCTTCGCTACGACGACGGGACTCGACCGTTACCGTTTGCAAGACATCGCTGTTGCCGGGTAAATCATTGGCGATCGCCGGCAGCAGCGGCATTAACGAACACAAGCCCAGAGCGGTCGCAGAAAAATTGCGCGAATAAAGAAGATTCATCGGTGGTTCCTGGAGCTGCATCACGCAGCTCTTTGAGAGGAATCGATACTTCGCTGCGCGTGGCCTGCGTGAGCGTGATCGTTGCGGTTGAGGTTAAGGTTTGGGTTTGAGGTTTATGGGTGATCAGTCACGCAGCCATGGCAGGTCTTCGCGTTGATAGCGGTGAGCACGGAAGATCGCGTTGTTTTCGCCCGGCAGATAACGGCGCGAGGCGGCATCGGGGTACGTGGCGAAGTGTGGATTGACGTATTCCCAGACCACATCGCCGGCTGGCGTCACTTCAAACAACCGACCGAAGTTGGCCTCAGTGACCAGCGTGTTGCCGTTATGCAACCGCTGCGCGCCGCCCATGAACGGGGTGAAAAACGCATAGCCCGGGGTGTCGGCGTATTGCCATTCGATGCGCTGAGTCGACGGATTGATTTCGAGGATGCGCGAGTGCGGCATGCTCACGTGCGGGCGGAAGATGCCGTTGTCGAACACCAGCACGTTGCCGTTTTCCAGTTCGCTCGGGCAATGTTGCTGGGCGACCAAATCGTGGCCCAAACGCCACAACACCTCGCCGCTGCCGCGCTGCACGGCGATCACCGAAGACACGCTGCGCAGGCTGAGAATCACCTTGCCGTCACGGCCCGGCGTCACCGCGTTGGTCATTGGCCAGTGATGCCGCTCGAAGGCTTCGTGCAGCGGATAGTCTTCCGGTTGCAGGTGTTCCCAGCTGCGCCATTCCCACACCGTGTTGCCTTGGCGATCGACTTCCTTGACCACGTCGGCATAAATCACCCCGCCCGGCGCCTCGCTACCGGGAATGCCGCCGACCACGCGTTTCGCCAGTTCCGGCGGCAACGGCTCGGCGGTGGTGTAGAGCAGATGGCCGTTATCCAGCCATTGCGCATCGTGGTGATGAAGCAGATCGGTGTGCTGCCAGACCACTTCGCCGTCCGGAGTGACTTCGCTGAACGCGCCGCCGTGCCACACCGACCAGCCCGGAAACAGATCTGGCGAATCCGGGTGATTGCCGTTGTAGCCGAGGTTGCCGTTGCGCAAGATCACCGCGTCGCGACCGGGGCGTTGCGGGAGTTTCCAGCGGTGCACGACTTCGCCATCGAGGTCGATGAGGAACACATTGCCGTCCGCCGTTTGCGGTGCGAACAGCGTATAGCCGCCGGCGCTACGGGTGTGATCGACGGCGATGAGGCCGGTTTTACGACGTTTGAGTGTGGTGGGATGCAGTTGAGGCATGGCTTTTCTCCAGGCGAGTGAATCCCGGCCGCGAGCAACGCGGCACGGTCAGTTCAAAGGGTTATTGAGGGTTGGGCAGCAAGCGGTTAAAGCGGTCGTCGAAGATTTGCTCGACCTGCAGCGGTCGCGGAATCAAGCGCTCGGCGGCGAACATGTCGGCCAGATGCTGCTGCGAATCGATGACGGTTTTTTCAATCGGCACATAACGCAGATCCTGATGCGCGAGCATCTCTTGCACCAGCGCGACCGGCAGGCGCGTGGTCTGCGCGAATACCTCGGCCCACGCTTGTGGATGCGCGGTGGCCCAAGCCTGAGCGCGGGCAAATCTGCTCAGCAGGTCGCCGAGTTGCGCTGCCCGCTGCGAGTCGTTCAGGGTTTGCAGGCCGGCGACGGTGAAGTTCAGACCTGTTTCCGGCCAGCCACTGCCGTCGACCAACACGCGGGCACCGCGCGAAGTGGCCTGCCCCACAAACGGATACCACACCGCCCAGCCATCGAGTTTGCCGCTGGCGAAAGCGTTTTGCGCATCCACCGGGCTGACGTAAGCAATGTTCACATCACGAGGCGTCAGCCCGGCACGCTGCAGGGCCGCGAGTAAAAGGTAATGGCCGCTACTGCCTTTGGCCACGGCCACGCGTTGACCCTTGAGATCGGCGACTTCCGTGACGGTGGAGCCTTCCGGCACCAGCAGCGCATTGTTGTTCTGCGCGCCACTGGCCACACCAACGATGCGCACATCGTAGCCGCCGGCCTGAGCGAATACCGGCGGCGCATTGCCGACCACACCGACGTCGATGGCCCCGGCACTCAGTGCTTCAAGCATCGTCGTGCCGGCCAGGAATGGATGCCACGACAGCGAATACGTGATGCCCTCGTCCTCGCCGGCGGCGTGCAGCAGCGCCTGAGTCAAACCGCTCTGGTCACCGACTTTCAGCCCGTCGTTCGCCGCCCAAAGCGGATGTGCGATCAACAACGCAGCGCAGCACAACAGCGCTTTCAGAGTGAGCGATGGCTTGGCAGCAGAAGGTTTTACCGGCATTGTCGTGCTCTCATTTTTGCGTTGAATTCAGTATGTCGAGGCCCGCCGTGCCGCTCCATGCCAAACACCCCTCCTTTCCTGCCATCCCGGACATCGCCGCGCAGCCCGTGCGTACCGTGGTGGTGTTGGCGTTCGATGATTTGCTGCTACTCAACGCGGCCGGGCCACTGGAGGTTTTTGCGGCGATCCCGCGCGTGCTCGGCGGAGCGTTCATCGGCAGCCCGCCCTACCGACTGTTGATCGCTTCGGCGCAGGGTGGGCAGGTGATGTCGATTTCGGGGATCAGCGTGAGTACGTGCTCGCTTGAGCAAATCGATCAAATGGCGCCGCAGATCGACACGTTGATTGTCGCCGGCGGCCCGGGCATGGCGGCACTTGAGGCTGACGAACGTGCTTGCGACTGGTTGCGGGGTCGCTCTGCAAACATCCGCCGGCTCTGCTCGATTGGCACCGGCACCTTTGCCCTCGCGGCTGCCGGATTGCTCGACGGGCGCCAAGTGGTGACGCACTGGAAATTCGCCGCTGAATTGCAGGCGCGTTATCCGGCGGTGCGCTGCCAGACCGACGCGCTGTACCTGCACGACGGCAATCTGTGGACGTGTGGCGGCGCGACGGCGGGCATTGATTTGGCATTGGGGCTGGTTGAACAGGATTTGGGCGCGCAAGCGGCGTTGTCACTGGCGCGTTATTTCACGGTGTTCCTCTGGCGCGGCGCGGAACAACCGCAGCTAAGCGCGTCACTCAATGCGCAATCGAGTGCCTTGCGCACCGATCCGGACGTGCGTGTGGCGCGTCTGCACGCGTGGATTGCCGGGCACCTCAACGAAGATTTACGCGTGGAACGACTGGCCGAGCAATTCGGCATGAGTCCTCGGCACTTCGCCCGCGCCTATGTCGCCGCGACCGGGCAGACACCGGAGCAAGCGGTCGAACAATTGCGTCTTGAGGCGGCCTGCCGATTGCTGAAAACCAGCCATGAACCGATCAAGCGAATCGCCGAAACCGTCGGTTTTGGTCGCGAGGAACGCATGCGCCGCACCTTCCAGAAGCATCTCGCTACGAGCCCGAATGGCTATCGCAACCAGACCGACGCACCTGAGCCGTTAGATCGCCGGCAATCCTCCCGCGTCGGCATCGCGCTGGAGTGGTTAGCCCAATAGCGTCGGCGCAACGGCCAGCTCGACGCGCGCCACCAAACCTTTGCGGCGCTGATTGCGCAACGTCAGATCACCGCCCTGCTCCCGTATGATCGCTCGCGCCGCCGACAGTCCGAGGCCGACGCCACCGGTGCTGCGGTTGCGCGAAGTCTCCAGACGGAAGAACGGGTCGAAGACCTTTTCCAGCGCCTCTTCCGGAATGCCCGGCCCTTCATCGCTGACCTCGATGCGAATTGCGTAATCATTACGGCTCAAAGTGATGCGCGGATTGCGCGCGTACTTCACGGCGTTTTCCAGCAGATTGACGATCACTCGTTTGATGCCCAGCGGCCGGCCGTTGTAAACCAGATGCGCCGGACCGTCGAAGTCGACATCAATGTGTTGGTCGCGATAGTCGTCGACGATGGTTTGCAGCAACTCCGACAGATCGAACGCCGTTGTCGCCTCGCGATGGGTGTCTTCGCGGAAGAACTCCAGCGCCGCGTTGATCATCGATTGCATCTCTTCGACATCACGGATCAGTTTGCGCTGATGGTCGAGGTCTTCCATGAATTCGCTGCGCAGACGCATGCGCGTCAGTGGCGCACGCAAGTCGTGGGAAATCGAAGCGAGCATGTGCGTGCGCTCGGCAATGAAATGCTGAATCTGCGCCTGCATGGTGTTGAAGGCGACGATGGCCTGGCGGATCTCGTGAGGCCCTTCGACCTTGATCGGCGGTGCGCGCAAGTCGGTGCCGAAGCGTCTCGCGGCAGTGGCAAAGCGTTGTAGTGGATTAGCCAATTGGCGGGTAGCGACCCAGGCGACAAGGAACGTGGCGATCAATCCCAAGGCGATGATGATCGCGATCCGCGTGCCGATTTCCAGGCCCCAACTCCTTTCAGGCGGGGTGAATGACAACCAGCTGCCATCGACCAATTGCACCAGCGCGGCGTAATGCGCCTGAGGATTGTCCCGCGTCCAGTCGCCGGGGTTGAACGCCTCGATGTTTCGATCACCCCCCAACAACTGTTCCAGCACCGGCACCCGACTCGCTTCAACGCGGGCGCCGTCGTTGGGCAAACCAAAATCGGCGCGCTGCGCCTTCCACACGACTTGCAGCATGTCGCTGCTGGCGGCTTGCGCCAGTTGCGGGCGCAAGTCAGCGGGCGCGACCTCGATCAGCCGCGAGGTGACGGCGATCTGCTCGAGCAGCCCGGTACGCTCGATGGGCGGACGCGCCCAGATGCCGGCGACTTGAATAAACAAAGCATTCAACGCCACCGATGCGAGCATCGCCGCGACGATGGTCAGGGCAATGCGTCGCCGCAGCGTGTCGCCGCGCAGTAGCCGCCCGATCACGTGCGGCTGACCTTGGCAGTGAACATATAGCCGCCATTGCGCACCGTTCGGATCAGATCCGGACGCTTGCAGTCGGGCTCTATCTTGCGGCGCAAACGGCTGACCTGGACATCAATGCTGCGGTCGAAAGCGTCATGTCCTTGGCCGTGAGTCAGGTCGATCAATTGTTCGCGCGTGAGGATGCGTTGCGGATGATCGAGGAACACCACCAACAGATCGAACTCGCCGCCGGACAGCGGAATCATCACGTTTTCGGGTGAGCGCAATTCGCGGCAAGTGATGTCCAGATGCCAACCGGCAAAGGCAATTACCGGTCGCGACGGCTCAACCGGACTGGCCTGTTCACCGGCGCGGCGTTGCAATGCGCGGACACGAGCAAGCAATTCCTGCGGGGCGAACGGTTTGGTCAGGTAGTCATCGGCGCCGAGTTCGAGGCCGACGATGCGATCGCTCAACTCGGCCATCGCCGTGAGCATGATGATCGGAATGCCCATCTGCGCCCGCACTTTCTGGCACAGGCTCAGGCCGCCTTCGCCGGGCATCATCACGTCGAGAATGAGCGTGTCCGGACGCCCCAGCGCAATCGCCGCCCACATCGCTTCACCGTTCTCGGCAACATCGACGTCATAGCCGTGCTGGGTGAAGAACTTCTTCAACAAGGAGAGGATTTCCACGTCATCGTCGACGAACAGCAATTTGCTCACGGGTACAAAATCCATGGACCGAAAGCCGCCAATCTAAAGCCATTTGCCGCTGCGGGTCATTTATTTCAATCGAGCAACATTTCGTCCGGAGCGACATCAAGCGGACATCGTATGGCAAAAACCCTCGGGCACCCTGTGCGCATTCCAATCCAAAGGGTTTGCATGATGGATTTCAACAGCGGCCATAACAGCAAAAGCCACACCGCCAATCGCCCATTGATTCTGAGCCAGCGCACCGCCGCGCTGGGCCACGATACGCCGATCGTTTTTCAGGAGTCATGCCTGGGGGTTTCCAACGATCAGACCCGGGTCGTCCTGCGTCGTTATTTCGAGCACTTCAGCCCGACCAATGCGCACTGGGTTGAGTACGTTCACAGCATTTCTACCGCGGACCTTATCGAGTGGGTCATGAGCCACGGTCATCTGCACATCGAGTGCTCGGACAACACCCCGTCTCACCAAAAGGAAGCACGTTGATGATGCGCATTCGCTCACTCTCGCTGGTCATGGCGACCACCCTGAGTCTGTCAGCCTGCAGCAATAACAAAGTTGAACCGAAAAGCGGATTTCTGCAGAGCTACAGCGTGCTGACGGAGCGCCACTCGCCTTCGGGTCAACCGGTGCTGAGTTGGGTCAGCCCGGCGTTGGCCAGAGCGCGCTATACCCAGGTCTATCTGGCGCCGAGCCAGTTTTACCCCAGCGCCGTCCCGACTGAACGGATACCCCTCAGCACGCTGGCCGGCGTCACCGATTACTACGACGCGGCGCTCAGGCTCGAATTGGGCAAGGTGCTGCATATCGTCAACAAACCCGGCCCGAACACGTTAATTGTCAGACCCGCCATCACCCGGGTGGCCACCAGCACCCAGGGTTTGCGCTTCTATGAATGGCTGCCGGTGACTCTGGTCGCCGCTGGCGTGAGCACAGCCACCGGGATCCGCGATCAGGACAGTGAAATCAGCACCGAAGTGTCGTTTGAGGATGGCTCGACCGGTGAAGTGGTTGCCGAAGTCGTGCGCAAAGGCACCGGGGTGCCGCTGGACAATGACAAGCAAATCCTCAAGGCCGATGACATCAAAGTGGTGCTCGATGGCTGGGCCAGTGATTTGAGCCAGTCCTATACCGCCCTCCATAAATAGCTTGCTCGCGAACGCATCCGGTCATTCAACATCGACGCTGAATGAACCGGCCCCTTCGCCGTAATGGCCTGCCCAATTTGCATCGAGTAGTAGACGTTTTTGACCTCTGTAGGAGCTGCCGAAGGCTGCGATCTTTTGATCTTTAATAGCAAGATCAAAAGATCGCAGCCTTCGGCAGCTCCTACAGGGATTGAAGGGGCTTCTGCTAAAAAACCGTCGTTCCGGTTGATCGGGACGGCGGTTTTTTGCGGGCACGCTTGCTCTTGCATGGGTTATGGCGCGTTGACCACCACGTAGGTCACGTCGCTGCCCTGATACTGCGGTTGATACCAGGTTGAGCCGCATTGCATGTAGGCGACGTTGTAACGGATGACCTGCGTACAACTGCTGGGCATTTGCGCAGGCGTCATTATGGAACCGACTACCGCCGCCGTCACCGCGACGGTGGCCGTCACAGCAGCGGCGGTTGCTATCGGGTGGTAATGGTCGTCGTAGCCGTAGCGACCATGGCCATCCACGTCGATGTCGACGTCACGGTGGTTATTGACGTTCACATTGCGTGTGCTGTTGTTGACGTAATTGCGATTGCCGACGTTGTTACCGGCATTGACCCGGTTGCCCGAGTTGACCCGATTACCCGCGTGCGCCCGATTGCCGGCGTTCACATTCGCCCGCTGCGGCGGGTTGATCCGTTGCGCGCGATGTACATTCGGCGCAGGGGCGCGGTTGACCGATGCTCGCGCATGCCCTTGGGCGCGCATGGGTCTGGCGTCCGCTTCAGCGATCAGGCCGGCGGTCAGCAGCGCAGCGGTCGCCAGTGAGATGCACAAACTCCACGACATTGACTTGATCATGTCACTGCCCTCCCTGATCGCTGGCTTTCTTCATCGCGATCGCCACGTCGCCCTTGGCCGGTTTGAAGGTGAAGATCGAATCTGCAATCGTCGGTTTGAGATTCCAGTGGTACACGGCACTGTATTCAGGCGAGCTTTTTTCGTCGGTGGTGGTAATCACCAGTTTGCACGGCAACGGCTTGTCGGAGCGGGTGATCCACAGTTGCCAGTCAATGCCCTCCTGCCGAAACGCCAGGTGATCGCACAGTTGCCCCTTAATCGTCGACGGTCCGACGTACAACGCCGCTTTCAGCGCATCAATCTGCGACTGGTCGCTGCCGAACAAAAACAGATCTTCCATCGGCACTTGCACGCCGTAGTGATCCTCGATCATGTGCAGCGCCTCGGCGACCTTCGGCGGCGCATCGACGGTGGTGTAGTACTTGAGATACGGCGAATACTGAGTGAGTTTTTTGCCGTTGTAGAAAAACTCGCGAGTGCGTACGTCGCCTTCGGTTTTGGCGTACATGCGGTCATGGCCGACGACCTTCAGGGTATTGGACGACTCGGTTTTGATTTTCTGCCCGGACTCCAGAACGGTGTCCCGCGACACATCGGCATCGACCTGAAACTTCGGCAGGCTGCGCAGGTAATTGCCCATGTCGATGAGCTTGTCGACCACCTGCGGGTTGACCGGCGGGCTGTCGTCGGTTGCCGGCGGATCGTCGGCATGCACCACGGGGCTGAGGATCAGGCTGAAGAACAGGCACAAAACAGGTGTTCCGGCTTTCATGGATCCCACTCCTGGCCCGGTCGGGCCGTCGCTCCCGGAAGATATTCAAATGCTCGGATACCCGGCGTTGGCAAGCATTGCCCGCGCGCTGGAAAGCTGAGCCTAGACCGCCATCCCCAAGAGTGCCAATGGCCGCCCGTCCTTTCCCTGCAAGGCAGGTCTGTAACACCTCACCGTCGAAAAACTCTACAAGAGCTCCACTCGAACCAAGGCGGAACACCGTGAAAACCTACAAAAAATTCAAGCTCAACGACGACGTCAGCCTGCAGATCATCAGCATTTCCGAACACATGTTGACGGCGCGGTTCTGGTTTACCGGCAAGGGCTTCGGCAGCACTCATCACCACACCAATGAAGAAGTGAATGTGGTCATCAATGGCGAGTTCATCGCGACTAACGGTGACGAACAGTTCCCGGTGTATCCGGGACAAGCGGTGTGCGTGGCGCCCAACGTCGAACACGACATGCGCTGCCTGACGCCGGTCGGCGAGATGATTTCCACTTGGACGCCGCCGCGCCAGGATTTGATCGAGAAATTTGCCCAGCCCGAATGACAGGGGCTCATTCACTTAAAAGGAGTGTCGGCGTGCATAAAAAAACCGAAATTCGTCTGCTCAATCTCAGCGCTTGTTTGCTCGCCGTAGCGTTCAGCGCTGGCAGTTCGGCTGCCTCTGTGACCGAGGGCGTAGCCGCGAGCGCCAGAGCAACATTTGAAAGCAATACGGTGGTGAAACTGCCGGAAGGCTATCGCAACTGGACCCACATCGGCACGTACTTCAAGGAGCCGGGCAAGACCACGATCCTCGATGGCAGCGTCATCAAAGGCGCCCAGTTCGGCAATACCTATGTCGAGCCGTCGGCCTTGGCGGCGTTCAAAAAAACCGGCAAATGGCCTGATGGCACGCAACTGCTCAAAGACTTCTCGGCGTCAGGTTTCAGCGATCAGTGTGACGCTGCGTCCGGCGTTTGTTCGATGAATCAGGGCAAAAAATGGCCTCAGGAAATCAAGAGCTGCGACAAGGTCACCGGTGTCTGCGCGACCACGCATGGCAAAGGCGTTTTCGAACAGTACTACTTCGGTGCTGGCTACATGGTCAAGGACGCCAAGCGCTTCCCCAAGGCCCCCGGCAACTGGGGTTACTTCGGCTTCGGCCCGGTGAAAGGTACGCCTTACCCGAAAACCGCAGAACTGCGCCCGATGGAGCAGTGCTCCGGGTGCCATGTCGCCAATCGCGCTGACAGGGACTTCGTCTTCAGTGATTTGCACCTGGGTTTGCAGCAATAACCTCTGATCACTCTTTCACTTCCATCCCTTTGCAGGAAAACACTATGAATTATCGAATTTCGACATTTGCTTTCGCCCTGACGGCCGCCAGCCTGGTCAGTGGCCAGGCCATGGCCAGCCATCACTTTGAATCAGTGATTGTTCAGAAAACGCCAGCACTCAATCAGCTGGATAACTACGTATTCGCCTCGCCGAAAGCCGATCACACGGTGTTCGTCATGACCGTGAACTCGGTACCAAAGTCGGGCCCTAACGGCATTTTCGCCACGGATGCGCTGTACAACATTCACGTCGCTGACGATGCCGGTTACAAAACCGGGCATACCTTCAGCCTGTCGTTCAACAGCGATAACACCTTCACTGTTTATCAGGCGCAGACGCCCAACGGCGCGATCGGAAGCAAAGGCGCGGAAATTGGCTCGGGTAAACTCGGCAAAACCAGCGCACTGGCCACCGGCATCAAAGTCTGGGCCGGGGTGGTCAAAGATCCGTTTTTCGGCAACTCCACCAGCCTTGGCCTGTTGCGCGCGCAGTTGAACGCGGGCAAGTCATATGACGCTTCGGTCTGGGCGCAGGCGCAAGGCAAAAGCATCTTCCTCGGCCGTCAGGCCTCGGCCATCGTACTGGAAGTGCCGAACGCGATTCTCGGCAAAACCGTGCGCACCTTCATGACCACCGCCGTTGACGACAAGGGCACCTGGAAGCAAGTGCAGTACTCGGCCAATCCGTTGCTGTCCCACATCATGCTGTTCGAAAACGCAGCGTTAAAAGCCGAGCACGATCAAAGCCGTCCGGATACCGAAAACGGCATCAAAGCCATCGTCTCGGCGCGCGTCGCTCGGGCATCAGCACTGGCCAAGACCGTGAAGGATCCACAGCAATACGGCGATTCGATTGCCGATCAGTTGATCCCCGATGTTCTGACTTACAACGTCGGTACCGCCGCCCACTACACCGTCAAAGAGCGTAACGGTCGGTCGCTGGATGACGATGCCATGAGCACCGTTTTGACGATGCTGCTCGGCACGCCTACCGACCAGAAGATCGCCAATCCAAAACTGCACACCGCGACTTTCCCTTACCTGATGCCAGCACAAGTCAAATAGCCCCTCACGCTGCGCACTGACCACCTGAGGAGGGCCGGCACCCTCCTCTCCCATTCAATCCTGGCGAGGATCAGCCCCTTGTATTTACCGTTGAATGCCTCTCGCGCAATCGCGATAACAACCCCGACGCGTCGAAGCGGCAACCTGCGGCGCGCCGCGCAGGCTCTGGCACTTATGCTGCTGACCCCGTTGGCGTCGGCCCATGAGTTTTGGCTTGTCCCTCACGACGCGGTGACAGGCGTCGATCAACAAGTGGTGTTTGAATTGCGTATCGGGCCGACCTGGCCCGGCGTGCAGAGCCCGCGTCTGAAAAACCTGGTCGACTGGTTCAAAGCCGTCGACGCCCAAGGCATGCGCACTGTCGACGGACGCGACGGTGCCCTGTCGGTTGGCCATCTGCACACGCGAGCACCTGGCGCCACCGTTGTGGCGATGCGCACCCACCCTACGCGGATCAGTCTGTCGGCCAGCGAGTTCAATCAGTACCTGGAAGACGAAGGCCTGAAAAACGTGCTGGCCCTGCGCAAGCGCTACGACCTGATGCAAACGCAGGGACGCGAGCAGTATTCACGCTGCGCCAAAAGCATCGTGCTGGTCGATGGGCGCAGCGAAGGGTTTGACCAGGTCATGGACTTGCCGCTGGAGTTTGTTGCCCACACCGATCCATTGAAGTTTCAGTCCCGTGAAAAATTTCAGTTGCAGGTGCTGTTGCACGGTGAACCACTGGCAGACACCCTGGTCAAGGCGCAGCTCAAATCCGATCCGGTCAAGGAAGTCACCGCCGTCAGCGACGCGCAAGGCCGGGTCGCCTTGCCGCTCACCGACCCGGGCCTGTGGCTGTTCAGCACCGTGCACATGGAGCCCAGCGGCGAAGACGGTGTGGACTGGGAAAGTCTCTGGGCCTCGTTGACCGTCAACATCTCCTTCCAAGACAGGAGCCCGTTGCAATGACGGCGAATCTGCAGCGTTACTTCAATCTGCCGGTGCTGCTCACGGGCGTTTGCGTCAGTGAAATGGCGCAAGCCCACGCCGGTGGCGCCGCCGGCTGGCTGCATCCATTGTCGGGGCTGGATCATTTGCTGGCCATGCTCGCCGTTGGCGCCTGGAGTTGCCAGATGGGTGGCCGGGCAATCTGGATCGTGCCCAGCGCCTTCGTCTGCTGCATGTTGCTCGGCGGATTGCTCGGGTTCGATCAGGTGAACCTGCCGGGCAGTGAGATCGGCGTGTCGTTGTCGGTTGTTCTGCTGGGACTGGCCATCGGCATGCAGAAGACCTTCGCTGTGCCCGTGGCGGCCATCGGTGTCGGTGTCTTCGGAATCTTCCACGGCTACGCCCATGGCTACGAAATGCCAGTGATGGACGACAAATTCGCCTACGCCGCCGGGTTCCTGACCACTACTGCGTGCCTGCACGTGATCGGTGCCGTTGGCGCCGTGCTGATCCTCAAACTCAACACCGGCGCCCGCATGCTCCGCGGCCTGGGCTTCATCTGCGCGGCAGCGGGTGCCTGGTTGCTCACCACCCTGTAAATGGGGCGAGGGAGCTTGCCTCCCTCACCCCAAAGGCGTCCAGGTTCAGGCACCTTCGCTGCACGCCGCCAGACGAGTGCGGATGTCGGCGTACATCAGGTCGTAGAGTTTGTGGTTGTACTTGATCAAGCCGTTATCGCGCGGCATGCCGTGTTTATGGGCGACACGCGTGGCCACGCTACCGAAGTTGTAGGCGCTGCTGCGCGGCAGGCTGAATGACTCTTCGAAACGCTTGCCGCCGACCTCTCCCGCCAGCCGCATTTGCACCACCGAACCTTCCTTGGCGTCATGCACGATCGTGTAATGCAGATCGACGCAGTATGGCGGCTGGCCGTCCAGCGGATTCTGGTTGGCGCGGTGCAGGCGGCCGGGCACAAAGCTGTCATACGCCGAGCAGCTCGTTTCAAAGGCGCGGCGAAACTCCGCGAAACGCTCGTCGATGTCCTTGTTGACGCGAATAACCTCCGAATGCTCTGCCGTCAGCAGATCAGCCTCGGCGATGCCGCGGTTGCGCGCGATGAAGTTGATGACTTTGGCAATGCACGGTGAGGACTGACGGCTGAGCTTGCACTCGTCGTGGGTGATCACACCCGCGACGTCGCTGCGCACGGTCAGGTGCATGAACGGATCGTTCTCATGCTCACGAACAACTTCGTACGCAACGTCGATGGTGAACTCGGGAGAATGCTCAGGTCGACTGCGATGACGTATGTAGCCTGGTTCAGTACGCATGGTGATGCTCCTTTTTTGTTCCGCTCGAAGGGCTGGCGGTCATAAAAGTGCTGTTCAAAAAAAACCTCCCAATGGGAGGCTGAAAGAGAGGTCTACGCCTGATTAGGCAGTCGCAGGCATAGGAAAATAATCAAATAGGCTGCGTAGATCTGTAGGAAATTTCCTATTTTTCCATTTTCATTTTGGTCGCGGTATTGGATTCGTGTCTCAAGGCAAACCACGCCGCTCTCGGATGGAAAACAGGACGTTTCCTACAGCCACCCATGCAAACCTTGCGGAAACTGACAGGGATTTGCCTCGCAATTTGCGCTCATCGTTGACGAAACAGCTGGCGCAATAGGTTGCAGGCGTAGATTTCTTTCCGAGCCCTCCATGCCATTCACTTCATTGCAAACGTTCAACACCGCCAATCTGACCTGCCCCTTCGCCAGACACACCGTTAGAAGTCTGGAAGTGCTCGACCTGCTGTCTCCCGGTCTGGCCGTGCAAGCTGTGATTTATGTCTTGACCGGCAACGCTGAGGACGTATTGGACAAGCTGCATGACGTTGATGCCGGAGCGGCGAATGCCATTTTCTGCCAGCCCGATATTTCCAGCTGGTGGCGCTCGCCGCCCATGTTTGCGCAGAAATATCAGCAACGGATTCAGTCCGCATCCCGCGCTCGCGCCCGGCTTTACGCGTTCGCCCACGAGGCGCACGCATTGAAGTTGGTACGCTTGGGTAAAGTGCTCAGCGCTGCCTGCAAGGGCATTCACCTGCGCCGAATTGCCGAAGCACCTGAGTGGTTTCTGTATCTGACGGTGGACGCGCTTAGCACTACTTGTACGCAGAGGGGCGATCATTGCCGTGCGTCCATGCCGCCGAGCTGGAATTTCAAATTGCTGAACAGTCTGTTGGCTGCGGATCAGCGCCCGCCTCTGGACGCCTTGCTCGTGGTGCTGGAACGTCGGGATCATCTGTATTGGCGCGATTTCGATGGCCTGCTTGAATGGCCTGATTTCACGGACTTTGTGCTGAACAATCCGCGCATGACCCGCCGCCTGATCGACGAGCTATCAATCAGCGGGCGCTTGTCATTGCTCAAGGTTTTCGACGCTCACCCGGTGCTGGCCGAAACCTTCGCCGACATCATGGTCAGGCTTGCCGTGACGGGCGATCGCCGAGTGCGCATCGTCGCGGCGTCACAGGTGATTGCACTGCCACTGCCGCTCAAGCTGCCGCACCTGCGTCTGCTGATGAACAAAGGCACGGAAAGCGAGCGCACACGCGCCGTCAAGTTGCTCGCGCACAGCGGTGACGAGGTGCGCAGGATCTTTCAGGCGCGGTTGAAAATCGAAGGTGCCAAACCAGTACTGAAGGTGCTAAACCAAGCACTTGCGCGGGCGAAATGATACCCGCTGCCAGTGATCCGAATCAGTGCCGTTCAGGATGACTCGGTGGGCGAACTGAGGCCTGCCGATTGAAGAAATTCACGCTGGGTCAGATCAACCTGACGGGAGAGCTGCAAGAGTTTGCCGTAAGAGGTGTTAATGCCCATCAGCAACTGCACACCGTTGAAGTTGCCGGTCTTCTTGATGTATCGCTTGACCCTTAAATAATAAAGCGCTTCGGTCTCGTAATAACGACTCAGGGCCAGTGAAAAAGCGTTGGCATTCGCGCCGTGCGGGATGTTGTCGATATCGGCCATGGCTTGCCGCGCGCCGTCACTCAACCGCTGCATGGTGCGATATTTCAACGAATAGTAGTCGTAAGTGAATTCCCCGCTGTCAACGCGCTGCTGGACTTCATTGACCTTGTCGCGGTGCGAGACGTATTGTGTCATGACCTGTTCGTTGTAATCGAAATCCTGATTACTCCCACAGCCAGCCACCAGCAAAAACAGCAGTGCAGCCATTATTCGAGTCGCTTTCAAAACCCGTTCCTGCGGCGTTTCATATGCATTCCTTTCCTTCTTTAACACGGTGCTCTTGATGAGCGCCCCCGACCCTACACGGCAAACCGCTTCTTAGCCAATCTGCCGCTCAAGGTTTTCACGCAATTGCATCATGGCGTGACGCAATTGCGCGGCAGCCATCAATACCTGGGCGCGTTCAGCACTGTCATTGACGGACTCCATTGCCTCACACGCCTCCATCAAACGCGATGCCTTGATGATGCGCGCCCCGCCTTTGACGCGGTGTGCCAGATCCTGCAAGGCATTCAGGTTCAACGGTTCCTGCAACGTTTGCAGCAGAGCCAAATCTTCTTTATTGCTGCGCGCCAAGTCCATCAGCAAACCACGAGCCACTTGTTCGTTGCCCCCGGTCAGCTTCAGCAATGCGCTCCAGTCCCCGCCGCCAGAGTTGTCTTCATCCTCTTCGGGGTGCGGCGATTGCAACGGCGGTTCAACGCCGCTCAGGCGTTGTTGCAGATCATGCAGCGTGATCGGTTTGAACAGGCAGCCATCCATGCCGGCCGCCTGACAACGCAAACGTTCTTCGGGTAGCGCATTCGCCGTGAAGCCCAGCAGCAGGCACGCCTTCACGTTGCGTTGCTGCTCATCCTTGCGAATGGCATTGGCCAGTTCGTAACCGGTCATTCTGGGCATATGACAGTCGGTGATCACCACATCGAACTGCTTGCGCCCCCAGACTTGCAGACCATGAACGCCATCAACCGCTTCTTCGACCCGATGCCCGAGGTATTCCAGTTGCTGCGACAACAACATGCGATTGACCGGGTAATCATCCACCACCAACACCCGTAAGCGGGCACCGGCGGGCGCTGGTGATTCTGGCTTGATGTCGCGCGGTTCTTCCGGTTCCAGTAGCGGAAAATCCAGCCGGACGCTGATGCACGTGCCCTGCCCGACTTGACTGGAGAGGCTTAGCGTTCCGCCCATCATTTCGCACAATGACCGTGAAATCACCAACCCCAAACCCGAGCCCGTACGAGCCGCATTGCGATTCCCGCGGGCCTGGGAAAACGGCGTAAACAGACGTGCTTGATCCTCGGCGGATATACCTATGCCGCTGTCGCTGACGTCAAATTCGACTTGCAAACGCAAACCATCGTCCGACTGGCGGCTGCGATAGCTGACCCGCACCCCGCCCGTCTCGGTGAACTTGATGGCATTGCCAATCAAGTTGGACAGCACTTGCTTGAGGCGCAGCGGATCAAGCAGTGCGTCGTGATCGCTGGTCTCCTGCACATCGAGCACCAGTGCGATGCCTTTTTGTTGCGCCAGACCGTCAAAGATTCGCACGGTGGATTCGATCATGTTGCGCAACTGCGCGCGCTCCGGGGTCAGCGTCAACTTGCCGGCCTCGATGCGCGCGATATCAAGAATTCCGCCGATCAGATCCAGCAGATCCCGCGCCGCGCCAGAGGCGACGTCCAGCGCCAGCCTGTCCATGATGCCCTGATCGCCCTTCTTCATGGCGAGTTCGAGCATGCCGATCACCGCGTTCATCGGCGTGCGGATTTCGTGGCTCATGGTCGCGAGAAATGTGGTTTTTGCGCGGTTGGCGCTTTCCGCTTCTTCCTTGGACTCCTTGAGCTCGTCGAGCAGTCGCTTGCGATCACTGACGTCGATCCAACCAGCGATCAATCCACTGACCATGCCGCTGCTGCCGCGATAGGGCAATGCCCAGTGATAGACCGTGCGCGTGCTGCCATCGGCCAGCGTCAGCAAGCGGTCGCCGATCACCGCCCGACCGTGGCGCATGACGTCTTGATAGGATTTGTCGAATAATCTGGCGTCAGCCGGGCTGAATTCCGAACTGTCAACCAGACGCTTGCCCAACAGTTGCTCCATTTCCCGCCCGAACACTTCCAGATAACTGGCGTTGCAGGAAATCAGTTTGCCTTCACGATCACGCACGTAAATCGGATGGGGCGTTTCATCAATCAGCACCCGCATGAATTCCATCTGATCGCTGAGCGCTCGCTCGGCCTGCTCGCGCCGGTGCACCAGGCGACGCAAGTAAGTAATCCAGGTAATTGCCACGAGCAACAGAACACCGGCAATGATGAAACCCTGAATGATCAGCCCGCGATGACGCCGCCAGTAACTGTCCTGGAAGACCACCTCGGAGCGCCAGCGCTCAGCCAGCTTATCCATCTCACCGGGCGGGATACTGAGCAAGGCTTTGTTCAGGATCGAATTGAGCTCAGGCGCTTCGGTCGTTGTTGCAAACGCGATCTGCGAGCGCGAGGTGCCGACGGTTGAGGTGATCTTCAGGCGATCCTTGAAATCACGGGACAACAAGTAACGCGCGCTGATCAACGAGCTGATAGCCGCTTGCGCGTGCCCCTCAGCGACCATCGTAAATGCCTGCGACGTACTGGCGGTCTCGACCCTGTGAATCGTCGGGTAGTGCTGGGTCAAAAAGCTGCGCAGGTAGCGATCATCGGTAAACGCCACCGTTTGCCCGTCAAGCTCATCGAGCGCCCCCGGGCTGTTCAATGCATTTTTGCTGACTAGCACGAATGACGTCGTGAAGTATGGTCGGGTCAAACTCAAGGACACGCCCTGCTCTTGACCGGAAGAAAACGCCGCCAGCATGTCGGCCTCACCGCGGTTCAACGCAGCGGCCAGGTCTGTCTGAGCGTGTACGGTCTTGATTTCAAACTTCAGCCCGGTGCGCTGACTGACGTTGTCCAGTACGTCGGCGCTAAGCCCACGAAAGCGATTGGACTCATCCAGGTACGTGAACGGCAACAGGCTGTCGTCGATCAACACCCTGACGGTGGGGTGGTGCTCGAGCCAGTGCTGTTCAGTAGCGCTCAGTTGCAGGCGTTGCTCACCGGGAATGCTGATTTCATCAGCGCCCCAGCGCTGCAGAATAGTCATCCGCTCGCCTTTGGGGATCGCCTCCAGCGCCTCATTGACCAAGCGCAACAGTGTCTGGTTGGAACGCGTCAGCGCGAAAGAGAAGCTGGCAGTATCCAGATGAGCGAAATTCACCAGCCGCATAATCCCCCGGTAGTTGCGGTTGACCAGGTAATGGGCGCCAATGGCGTTACCGAGAAACACATCCGCCTGACCAAACGCCACTGCTCCCATGGCGCTCAGCGTCGAGGGATACAAATGCAAGGAGGCTTTGGGGTAAACCTCGCGGATCGCGCGCGTAGGGAGGTAGTGATAAACCGTGGCCACCCGCACCCCCGCCAGATCGACCGGGTATACGACGTCTTCACCGAGGCGCGTGGCCAGCGTCGGCTGATCATTGGCATAGGGTCTGGATAACACCAGATCCGGGTCGGCCACGTCGAAATCGTTGGCGGTGCCGAGCAGATCGACGTCACCGCGTTTGAGCGCCTCGATCGCGGCGTTACGGGACAGGTAGCCTTTGACTTCAACTTGCACACCGAGCAACTGGCCCAGCAGGCTCGTAAAGTCGGCAGTGATCCCTTCGTAGTCGCGGTTGTTGGCAATGATATCGAGCGGCGGGTAATCGGGCAGTGACACACCGATGTGCAAAACACGTTTTTGCGCCAACCACCGATGATCCGCCTCGCTGAGGTGGGCCTCATATCCAACGACAGCGGAACGTCCGAACAAACGCATTTCGTCGCCGGGCGCTGCCTGGCAAACGACTGCGCATCCGGCCAACAATTGAACAGTTACAAAAAAGCGTAACAGGAGTGCTCTCATCCGCTCCGAGCGCTTTCGCGCTAAATCAAACCGTTGCGTTTAGCCAGTTCGGCGAGTTCCACGACCGATTTCAACTCAAGTTTTTCCAGCAGTCTGCTTTTGTAGGTACTGATGGTCTTGTTGCTGAGAAACATGGTGTCGGCAATCTGCTTGTTGCTAAAACCTTTGGCCAACTGCTGCAGCACCCGCATTTCGCGATCAGACACCGTTCCCAGGCGTTGTTGCTCGTCGGCGTCACCGTCGAGCTTGCGCACGGAACTGAAGGCGATATTCGGGAAATAAGTGTAGCCACTCATGACGGCGCGGGCCGCCTTCGACAATTCGGCCAATTCATCGTTTTTACACACATAACCCGCCGCACCGGCATGTTTGCAACGAATCGAAAACTGTTCGGGCGACTGTGTGCTAAGCACCAGCACCTTCACCGCACGACTGAGGCCGGACAACCGATTGATGACTTCAAAACCATCGAGATCGGGAATGCCGATATCCAGCACGATCAAGTCAGGCTGCAGGTCACGCACCAAGCGGATCGCTTCCTGGCCGTTGCCGGTTTCGCCGACTATATCGAAGCCGTCCTGGGACAACAGCGCCTTGACGCTGGCGCGCACGAAAGGATGGTCGTCTACAACAATGACTTTATACATGGCCCGTTCTCCGGTGGTCGACGCTCGTGGTGCAGTTACGCGCCCCTGCCAGGTGGTTGGGCAGACTGGCTGCGCTCACTCGCGCCGTTCCATTGCCGACAACAATGTCGCCCTCGCGCGATGCAGCAGCACCCTGACATTGCCCTGCGTAATACCGTGCCGGTCGGCAATATCGTTCATCGCCATACCCTGATAATCATAGAGGTAAACCACCTCGCGCTGACGTTTTGGCAATGCTTGCAATCCCGCCTCCAGTTCCTCGCACTTTTGATCTCGAGCCAGTAGAGCATCTGGCGTTTCGTCGTGCCACAACACACTGGCGCCGTGTTCTTCCTGTTCCTCTGCGGATACAACTTTCAACGCATTGCGGGGGATGCGGGATAGTTCATTTCTCGACTTTCGCAAATGGGCCTTGGCCATGTTTGCGGTGATCACCAACAACCATGTACGCAGGCTCGCGCGGCCCTCGAAAGACTTGATGTTACGAAAAATACTCAACCAGGCATCCTGTACGACATCATCCGCCAACATCGGGCCGACTATCGCTCGGGCCGTTGCATCCATACGGCTCTGATGCCGTTTTACAAACTGGTTGAAGGCATATTGATCGCCTTCGATCAAGTTCGATAACAACGTGCATTCTGAAATCATTGGGTATTCCGCAAGGCTTGATTATTTTTTATTTAGCTGAAGAACCGGTTCAACTTATCGATAAAAAAAACAAGACGCTGTAGGAAATTTCCGAAATCCCTCGGCACAACTCATTCAACACCAGGCCGATTTTTCGACCCAGCGCCAAAACTGTTTCAATGGGAACATGAATGCCATGCAGAAAGCATGGCTTGAGGCGGGATGTCGAGCGAAGCGCTGGTCTCGCCCGCGAAATGCTCGGGCGAAACCGCAGCCGTCGTCAGTTCAGGTTATGGCTAAGCGAAAACATCATCGCGTGCTCGCGGCGCATCTGGCTCAACACATCGGCAACGATTGCCTGATGTTTTTGCATCCAGACCATCTTGTCCTTGTCGGACATGGCGGTGTCGGGCGTGGCTTTGCTCAACTGATCCATCACATCGCCAAGCATTTTCATGTGTTCACCCACCATGGGGGCCTGATCTTTTTTCGGCATTTTCTCAATGTCGGTCAACATCATGGCCGACGCTTGTTGCATGCGCATCAGCTCTTCGATATGGGCAAACGTCCGATCACCGCCGCCTTCCGCATAAACGGTAGAAGACAGCAACATGGCACCCGCAAGTAATACAGATTTGAAGTGATTCATTGTTATATCCATAGCGATAGGCAGTGGTTGTTTTAAGTATCAACTTCCAACCGAACAGGTCGGCAGTTCACTTAAAACCTAGCGCCTGTGATCAATCGACTCTGTAGGAAATTTCCTAAAGTTGGATATTTTCATCACTCAGAACTTGGATATTTTTTCCTTTTGTCCCTCACGGTCTTCTGCATCACCGATTTCGCGGGCTCGTCTGTTCATTCGCGGGCGCGGATCTTCCGCGCTCCAACGGTCGGGGCGCTATAGGAAATCTCCTCAAATCCACCTTGATTTTTTGCGCATGCGCACGTAGGGGCAGCCGATTCTTTTAGCTATAAGGTATTTCGCCAACAGACTGGAAAAGCACAAGAAAAGTCCTACGCTGAATCTGTTCGTAAGGGACTTGATACGGACGAAATTTCTGACCACGCAGTTAGAGGTATGGAAACGATGCAAGAGTCTCCTCGTTCGCAGTTTGGCTCCCATTTGCGCCCACAACGTCAGGCCCTTGCGCTGGAGCCACGGATTCTCTTTGACGGCGCCGCCGCGTCTGCCGCTGTCGACCAGCATCACAGCGACCCTGCTGCGCCGCCGGCAGCGGTCGATGCACAAGTCCCGCATGCCACGCCCACCGAAGCCCGCGCCACGCCAGAACAGGCGCCTTCTGCCGCGCGCAGTCTGTTGGTGATCGACAGTCGAATCGAAAACCGCGACCAACTGCTGGCGCAATTGCCCGGCAATGTCACCGCCATCGTAGTCAACGTCGGTGAAGATGGCCTGGCGGCGATCTCGGCGGCATTGGCACAATTGGGCAAGGTCGACTCAATACAAGTGATGTCCCACGGCGCATCCGGCCAGTTCACCCTCGGCAATCGCACCATTACCTCGGACAACGTCGACTCCCTCAGCAAAACCCTCGAACAATGGCGCAGCAACCTGACGCAGGGTGCGGACATTCAACTGTACGGCTGCGACGTCGGCGCTGGGGCTGCCGGGCAAACGCTGGTCACCGAACTGGCGCGCTGGACCGGTGCCGACGTCGGCGCCTCCAGCAATGACACCGGCAGTGCCAAGGCTGGCGGCGACTGGACGCTGGAAACCAAAGTCGGCGACATCGACAAGAGCATCGCCATCAGCGGCCTGGCCATGAGCCACTTCGATGGCTTGCTGGCCGATGCTGCGCCCACTGCGACCGTCACCACCGCCGGCACCGATGTACTGATCGGCGAGCGGTTCACCTTTACCGTGAATTTCAGCAATACCTCGGGCCAAACCGGTTTCGCGCCCTTCATCAACCTGGCCATGCCGGCCACCGGCAAGGACGGCGATGACGGCGTCAACTTCATTTCCGCCACGTTCCTTGGTCAAAACCTGACCGCCCAAGTGTTGACGTTTGACGCTAATGGCAACGCGACCCACCCGCTGGCAAAAGACGCCAGCGGCAACTTTCTGATCATCAATGCCGCCAGCTACGGCATGCGCGCCGGCGACAAACTGGTGGTGATCGAACTGCCGTTTGCCAGTGTTACCAACCAGCAACCGCTGATCAGCGTGCAGGTCACCGCCAGCCTGAGCAATCTGGCCGACACGTCCTTTTCCAACGGCACACCTGACCTGACCTTACGCGCCAGCGGTGGCTTCGAGTTCGGTAACGATGCGCTGGACAATCCGACCAACGACCCAAGCCTGATTCAGGCCGGTACCGCAGCGTTTGTCGTGCATCCGACCGTCATCACTGTCAGCGAAATCATCAATGCTCCCGAAGGCGAAACGGTCAGCGGCCCCAACTACGCGCGCACGCTAACATTGTCCGCGACGCCTGCACCGGGGCAGACCCTGACCAATGTGGTCATCACCCAACCGCTGCCGGACAACATTCAGGTCAATTCGATTACCCCCGGTGCCGGCGGCCGTCTCGCGTCGATCACCCTGCACGACGGCACCGTGGTCAGCAATCCTGCGCAAATTGCCGTGTTGCTGGCCGCGAACGACGTGTACATCAATTCGTTCACCGTCGAGTACGCCACCCTCACCGGCAAGACCGACACCGTGGTCGCGTTTTACGTGCCAGAAGTCGATGCCAACGGTCAGCCAGTGATCAACCCGGTCACCGGTGATGCTGTCACGATCACCATGGGCCCTCCGACCGCGTCCGGGCAATGGACGCCGCTTGATCCGCGTGACGTGACCGCACCGAACACCACCATTGATTTCAGCGGCACCGGCCTGGGCACACAGTTTGTGGCCAAGTCGATCACGCTGCTGAAAACCGTGTCGATGCAAACCGATATCGGCCACGTCGGCATCAGCCCCGGCGACACGCTGCAATACAGCCTCAATGTGGCGATTTCCGACTACTTCGCCTTCGGCAAGGACTTCTTCAACGAAGGGCAATTGGTGGTGCGCGATCAACTCAGCGACGGCCAGACCCTGAGCGGCACGCCGACCGTCACCGTGACCATCAATGGCGTTGCGCAAACCATTAACCTGGTGACCACGCCAGTGGCCAACGCTGACGGCAGCACCTCGATCGTGTTCGACATCGGCCAGTCGCTGCGTAATTCATCGAATAATATTCGCGGCTGGCTCAACGGCGATCTGGCCTTCGACGACACGCTGCAAGGCGCCGTGCTCGCGGTATTGAGCTATTCGGCCGTGGTCGGTCAGACCTACAAGCCACCGTCGGGCAACCCGCAACCGGACATCAATGAAGGCGATGAGCTGGGCAACACGGCCACCGTCGATGGCACGTTGCTGGTGGATCAGTTCAACCTGACCGGTCAAAGCGAAACCGACGGTTCCTCGACGACTAGCGTGATTCCGACCAGTACCGTCGACATCAGTCTGGTCGAGGTCAATAACGGCACACCACCCGGCAACGGCGAACTGCGTCCGGGCGATGAAGTGACGTTCGAGCTGAGCTATGACCTGGTCACCGGTGACTACGAGCAATTCAAACTCACCGCGTATCTGCCATTGCCGCTGTTCAACGTAAACGGCGTGACCTGGGGCAGCGGCAGCGATGTCGGTCAGTGGCAACTGGGCCCGGGCAATACCAATGCCGGCGGCGTCGTCAGCGTGACCAGCGCCAATGGCAACTCTGTGGTGTTCGATTTCGGCAGTTTTGCCACCAACACCACCACCGGTAGCCGCATCGTTATTCGCTTTACCGTGCGCGTCGGCGATCAACCATTTGCCGACCAGCGCTCGCTGGATGTGCTGGCGCAATCGACCCAGCAAACCACCCTCACCGACCGCACGTTGATTTCCTCGGACGTGGTGGCGATCGTCTCCGTCGCAGAGCCAGTGTTGAACATCAAACACGGCGTGGTTTCAGGCACCAACGGCACCGTCACCGGCACCACCGGCAGCTGGAATCCACCGGGCAGCACCGGCGTACCGTTCAATGGCAGCGTCACCGATCTCGCCGCCGTGGATGGCAACATCAGCAACATTGACGGCGCTGATCGCCTGCGCCTGGTCACCGCGATTGAAAACACCGGTGGCGGCGGCGCGTTCGATGTCGGCACCAGCATCACCCTGCCCACGGGGCTGAGTTTTGTTGGCGGCAGTCTGGCCGCGGCCAACCTGCAGATTTATCGCGGTGACGGCACCCTGTTGGTACTCGGCACCGATTACAGCGTCAGTGGCAACCAGATTACCTTCCTCGATGCCGGCGGACAGGCGACTTTGCTCGCCGGACGCGCCGGCACCGCCGCTGACACCAGCGGCGCCAACGTCGTGGTGATCAGTTATGACGTGGTGGTCAGCAGCACCATCGAAGCCAATCGCACCCTGCAATCGAGTGCGACCCTTAACAACTACGCGAGCGTCAACAATGGCACCGATTTCACCCCGACTGATCTGACCGATCTGGCCAACCAGCAAATCGCCGCGCCGGTGATCAGAAAAGGCTTCGCCGACGGCTCGCTGGATAACGGCGATTCCAGCGCCACACACACCACCGGCAGCGATCTGGTGGTCGGCGAAAGCATGCGTTACGACATCGTCATCAGCCTGCCCGAAGGCACTACGCAGAACCTGCGCATTCAGGATCTGATTCCACCGGGCATGCGTCTGGACACCAGTTTCAACGGCGGCCTCGGTTATCAGATCATCACCACCCGCGCCGGCAGCGGCGCACTTGGAGCCGATTTCGCCGGCAGCGTGCTTATCAGCGGATTCGCCGGTGTCGGCGGCGCATTGGGCGCTGACGGCGTCGATGCGCGCTGGACCTTCAGCGTGTCCAGCGTTTCGGCCGACAACGTGACTGGCAACAACACCTTCGTGATTCGCCTGCAACTGGTGGCCAATAACGTCATCGCCAACCAGGCCAACGTCTCCCTGCAAAACAATGCGCAACTGACCTACAGCGACCCTGATGGCAGCACGCCGAACGGCACGGTCGCGCAGGACCGTAACGTCGCGCTCACTGGTGGCCAGCCCACTGTGACCGTGCGCGAACCAACGCTGCAGATCAACCAGGTGATCACCTCGACCTCAGGGCTCGGTGGTTACGATCAGGGCGACACGGTGACGTTCACCATTACCATCAGCAATGGGAATGGCAGCAACGATTTCACCGCGTTCGATATCAGTTTCCTCGACAACCTGCCGACCCAATTGAGTAACGTGACGCTGGTGGGCGTGTTGTATCAGAACGGCGCCACCAACAACGGCGGCGTCGATTTCCAGATTATCAATGGCCAGTTGGTGACCGCCAACGGCGCCAATATCGACATCGCCAAGGGTGGCAGCATCGTCTTGCGCCTGTCGGGCGTCGTCAACGCCAGCGCTGCCGCGCAATCGAACATCGCCAACGTCGCCAGCGTGCAGTGGACCAGCCTTGATGGCGCCAATGCCGGTGAGCGCACCGGTGTCGACGGCACACTCAATGGCGGCACACTCAACGATTACCGTAACCTCTCGACGTTGATTATCCCCGTGGCCCAGGCCATCGAGATTTCCCGGGTCGGCGGTCTGCCAGACACCGCCGCACCCTCGCCGACCACCGCGATTGTCGAGCAAGTGACGGTCGGCGAAGTCATCCGCTACCGTGTCGTGGTGGTCGTGCCCGAGGGTGACAACCCCAATTACCAGATACAGATCACCCTGGCCAACGGCTTGCAATTCATCTCCCCGGACGCCTTGGTCAATGCGCTGCGCATCGCCTTTATTTCCAACGGTGGGCTCAGCAGTGATGCCAACCTGATCGTCGGGGGCACGCTGAATATTGATGGCAACGAAAACAGCCCGGAAGCCCTGCCGATTACCGCCAACCTTTCAGGTGCCGCCCCGCAAGGCGTATTCGACCCGAGCCGCGTGACCGTGATCACCAATCCCGACGGCAGCCAGGTGGTGACGTTCAACCTGGGCAACGTGGTCAACGCCGGCGACGATGACGATCTGGAAGGTGTTTCCATTGAGTTCAACGTCAGGGTCACCAACATTGCCAGCAACATTGCCGGCGTTCAGTTGGGTGCAACAGCCCGGGAAATCGTCAACGGCGGCGGACGGGCCGTCAGCGATACGGTGCTGGAGCGGATCGTCGAGCCAAGCTTCAGCGGCCTCGACAAACAGATCGTTGCGTTCGATCCCAATCCAACCGGCACCACCGGCAACGCCACGGTGCAACTGAGTTTCACCCAGAACGGCGGCCTGCCGGCCTTCGACGCGCAAGTCAGCGACAGCTTTGCCGGCGGCAGCAACTACACGCTGGTCAGTATTAGCATCAACGGCGTGACCTACGGCCCGGGCAACCTGCCGGCCGGTGTGAGCTTCAGCACCAGTGGCGGTTTGAGCGTGAATTTCGACCAACTCGACGTCGGCGCGCAGATTCAAGTGCGCTATCAGGTCACCCTGCCCAACTCGACCATCGTCGCCAGCAGCAACGCAACACTGACCTGGAGCAGCCTGCCGGAAGATTTCACCAGTTGGGGCGGCAACAGCGTCGGCGTTGACGGCACCACCACTGGCGAACGTGACGGCAGCGCCGTTGGTCCGAACCAATACATCTTGCGCGACAACGCCGGGCTCGGCGTGATCAGCGGCACGTTGTGGAACGACACCGCCAGCCCGACCGCCAGCGCCACACCGGACGGCGCAGGCCTCGCCGGACAAACCGTGACCCTGACGTGGGCCGGTGCCGACGGCAATCTGGCGACCACTGCCGATAACCTGATTTTCGCCACCCTCACCGATGCCAACGGTCAGTACCGTTTCGGCGTGCTGCCGCTGGGCGTGTTCCGCATTGATGTGCCGGCCGGCCTGGTCAGCTATCCGCAACCGATCGGTGATTTGCGCGTGCGTGTCGACAGTGATGCCGGCACTCTTGGTCAGATCACCATCAGCCTCGGCGATGCTGCCGCGCAAAGCGCCAACGCCGGTTATGTCGAACAGAACGACGCGCCGGTCAACACCCTGCCCGGCACGCAAAACGGTCAGGAAGATATCGTGCTGGCGATCGGCGGCATCAGCGTTGCCGACGTCGACGCCAACCGCGATCCGAACGTCAACGACCGCGCCATCAGTGTGATCCTGCAAGTGACGCAGGGCACGCTGTTCCTCGGTGCAACCGTGCCGGGCGTGACCGTCACTGGCGCCAACACCGCTACCTTGACCCTGACCGGCAACCTCGCCGACATCAACACCGCGCTGGCCGGTTTGCGTTATCTGGGCAACGCCAACTTCAACGGCATCGACACCCTGACCGTGATCAGCAATGACCGTGGCAATTACGGCGATGCGGATGGCGACGGTATTCCCGGTACAGCAGCGGATGCACTGACCGACACCGACACCCTGCAAATCGTCCTCGCTGCGGTCAACGACAACCCGGTCGGCGTCAACGACAGCGCCACCGCCGTAGAGGCTGGCGGCACCAATAACGCCTCGGCCGGCGTCGACCCGCGCGGCAATGTGCTGGACAACGACACCGATGTCGACATCGCCACCAACGCCGATTCGCTGCAGGTAGTGTCGGTTGGCCCCGGCGCCGGGATCCCGATACCGAGCAACGGCGTGGTAGTCGTCAACGGTCTGTACGGCCAATTGCTCATCGGCAGCAATGGTTCCTACGAGTATGTCGTCGATAACAACAATGCCACCGTGCAGGCGTTGCGGCTGTCCGGCCAGACCCTGCAAGACACCTTCAATTACGTGCTTGCCGACCTTGCCGGGGCGACGTCAACCGCCGTGTTGACCGTAACCATTCAGGGCGCCAACGACACGCCGCTGGGCATCAATGACGACGGCGTGGCGATTGAGGCTGGCGGCATCAACAACGGCACCCCCGGCAGCCCAGCCACCGGCAACGTGTTGACCAACGATCAGGACGTCGACAGCGTGGCCAATGGCGAAACCCGCACCGTGACGGGTATCCGTGCGGCGGCCGAAGCTGGTACGGGTAATTTCACGGCGGTCAGCGGGCCGACCAATATCATCGGCGCGTACGGCACGTTGACCATCAACCCCAATGGCACTTACACCTACGTGATCAACAACGCCAACACCACGGTGCAGCGCCTGAGTGCCGGTGAACAACTGATCGAATTCTTCAGCTACCGCCTCACCGACACTGGCGGTCTGGACGATGTCGCGCAACTGCGCATCACGATTCAAGGCGCCAACGACAACCCGGTGGCCAGCGATGATGCTGCCGAAGCGCAAGCGGCATCGACCAACCCCAACTCCGCGGAGAGCAATCCGAGGGGCAACGTCATTCTTTTTCCAAGTCGCCCCGGCACCATCAATCAGCCCGGCGGCAACGGCGTCGACCAGGACGTTGATGACAACGATCGTCCTAGCAACCAGTTAATTGTCAATGGCGTCATCAACAAAAGTGAAGCCAGCTACAACCCCGCCGTCGACGTACTGAGTACCGTGAGCACCGGCACCACGTCGGCCAACGGTACTGTGGTCGTCGGGCTCTACGGCACGCTGACCATCGGCGCGGACGGCTCGTATTTCTACGATGTCGACAGCACCAACGCAGCGGTTCAGGCCTTGGGCCCCGGCCAGACGCTGACTGAATTTTTCACCTATCGCATCACCGACACCACCAGCCTGACCGATACCGCGCAACTGGTGATTACCGTGCGCGGCATCAACGACCCACCCGTGGCGCAAACCGTGGTGGTGATTGCCACGGAAGCCGGCGGTATTGCCAACCAGACACCGGGGGTCAATCCGAATGGAGATGCGACGGCCAACGACTTCGATCCTGACGGAGACCCTCTGACCGTCACGCTGATCAAGGCAGGCCCCGAAGGCAGTGCGGGCACTGATCAGGCTGTCGATGCTGGTGGCACTGAGATCCTCGGCCAATACGGCACGCTGACGATTTTCCCTAATGGCAGCTACGTGTACCAACTGGACAATAACAACCCTGATGTTCAGGCCCTGCGCCGTGGCAGTGATCTGCTGTTGGAGCGCTTCACCTACACCATCAGCGATGGCGTCGGTGCGACGCCGGAAACCGACTCGGCGGAAATCATCGTGTTGATCCGTGGGCAAAACGACAACCCGGTAGCCACCGATGAAAGCGGTCTGGCCATCGAGGCCGGCGGCTTGAACAACTCGCAACCGGGACAGGATCCGACCGGCAACGTGCTGGACAACGACACCGATGTCGACGGCGGCGAAGTGCCCGGCGACCTGCCCGACCATGACTATGGCGAAACCAAAGCCGTGCTCTCGGTACGCACCGGCGGTGAACTGGACACCGGCACCGCCGGCGCCTTGGGCACCGAACTGCGCGGCACTTATGGCTGGCTGACCCTGAATGCCGACGGCAGCTACAGCTATCGCCTCGACAACAACATGGCTGAAGTCCAGGCCTTGCGCGCTGGCAACAGCCTCCTCGACTCGTTCAGCTACGAGGTCGTCGACAGGACAGGCGCCACTGATCGCGCCACGTTGAATATCAATATTCAGGGGCGCAATGACGCGCCGGTGGCGCAGAACGATAGCGCCACGGCCGTCGAAGCCGGAGGCTTGAACAACGCCACGCCGGGCGTCAACCCGACCGGCAACGTATTGACCAACGACACCGATGTGGATGGCAACGGTGAAGTCATCAGCGTGGTCGGCTTCAATCAAGGCAGCTCGGTGGGCCTGGTCGGCAGTGCCTTGAATGGCACCTACGGCAGACTGACCTTGAATGCCGATGGCAGTTACAGCTATCTGGTCGACAACTTCAATCCACAGGTTCAGGCACTGCGCAGCAACGCCGACACCCTCAGCGAAACGTTCACCTACCAGATCCGCGACCTCGCCGGCGCTACCAGCACCGCGTCGCTGACCATCACCATTCGCGGTGCCAACGACAACCCACTGGCGACGGATGACAGCACGGTATCGGTCGAGGCCGGTGGCACGTTCAATGGCACGCTGGGGGTGAATCCAACCGGCAATGTGCTGACCAATGACAACGATGTCGATGCCAGCGACGCGATGCTGGTCACTGGCATTCGCAGTGGTACCGAAGCGGCGGGCGGGACGTTCACCACCATTGGCGTCACGCAATCGTTCGCCGGTCTGTACGGCACCCTGACCATCAACGCCAACGGCACTTACAGTTACGTGCTAGATAACAATCTGGCAGCGGTTCAAGCATTGAAGGCTGGCGATTCGCTGGTGGAAACCTTCACTTACCGCATGCGCGACATCGCCGGTGCCACTGATACCGCGCAACTGAGCATTCGCATCGACGGCGCATGGGATGCCCCGGTCGCGGCAGACGATCTGGCTGTCGCCGTGGCCGATAACGGCAATGACAACGGGGTCAATCCGAGCGGCAACGTGCTGCCCAACGACACCGATGTCGATCAGGGTGACAGCAAAACCGTCACCGGTATCCGCTTCGGTGCTGAAGGGGCCAACGGCACCCTGACCGACGTCAATGCCGAAACCGACAACAGCAACGGCACGTTGATCAACGGCCTCTACGGTCAGTTGATCATCGGCGCTGACGGCAGCTACACCTACAACCTTGACTCCAGCAACCCGGCCGTTCTGGCGCTGGGGCCACTGCAATTTCTCAACGAGCGGTTCACCTACCAGGTCACCGACAGTGGCGGGCAGAATGATCTGGCGGAAATCCACATCATCATTCGCGGACGCAACTCGGCACCGGTGGCCAATGGCGACACAGCGACGGCGGTCGAGGCTGGCGGCGTCAATAACGGCCAACCCGGGGTCAACCCGAGCGGCAACGTTCTCAACAACGACACCGATGCTGAAAGCGATCCGCTGACGGTGATCGGCATCCATACCGGCACCACCAGCGACATCGGCACGGTCGGCACCGTGGGCACAACCTTGCAAGGACAGTACGGCACACTGTTGCTCAACGCCGATGGCGGCTACACCTATACCGTCAATAACAGCCTCGCCGCCGTGCAAGCCTTGCGTCAAAGTGGCCAGACACTGTCGGAAGTGTTCACTTACACCATCGTCGACAAGTGGGGTGAAACCAGCACCGCCGAACTGCGCGTCACCGTCGATGGCCGCAACGACACGCCGACCGCCGTCGATGATGGATCCGTGGCCGTCGAAGCCGGCGGCGTCAACAACGGTACTCCGGGCAGCAACGCCACCGGCAACGTGCTCGACAACGACAGCGATGTCGACAGCGTCGCCAATGGCGAAAGCAAACACGTCTTGAGCGTCAGCAATCAGGCCGGTCAGTCAGCAGGCGCCGGGCAAGTATTGATGGGCCTTTACGGGCAACTGACGATCAATGCCGACGGCAGCTACACCTACGTCATCGACAACAACAATCCGCTGGTTCAAGCCTTGCGCACGGCCGGTGAAACCCTCAGCGAAACCTTCACCTACCGCATGGTCGACACCGCCGGTGCAACTGCCGACGCGCGTTTGACCGTGGTCATTCAGGGCGCCAACGATGCGCCGATTGCACGCAACGACAGCGGCTTCGCCAGCGATCAGATCGCCGGCCCACAAACCACTGGCAACGTGCTGCCCAACGATGGTGACATCGATGCCAATGACAGCTTGGTCGTGGTTGGCGTACGCACCGGCGCCGAAGCGGGTTCAGGCGCGGACGGTGTGATCGGTCAACCGATCAAAGGTCTCTATGGCACGCTCGTACTCAACGCCGACGGCAGCTACACCTACACCATCGATCAGAGCAACCCGGACGTGCTCGCCGCAGCCGGACTCGGCCGGGTACTGCGTGACGTGTTCACCTACACCATCAATGACCGCGCCGGTGCCAGCGATCAGGCCGAACTGGTGATCACCCTGGACATCGCCACGCCGTTCATTCCGGCACCGGATGGCGGCAACCGTTTCAGTCGTGACAGTGATCTGGATTCCAGCGATTTCCTGATCCCCGATCCGCAACCAGCGATCTTCATCACCCCGGTGGTCGAGCGCTACGCCGAGGTCAACGAGCTGACCAGCTACGGTGTCGATGGCAGCAATTTGCGTCTGGCCTCGGTGGGGGAATTCGAGGTTGATTCGTTGGGTAACGGCTTGGGTCTGGTGCCGGGACAATTCGTGGCGCAAGCGGTGCGCGAAAGTCGCCGCGCCAGCGAGTTCGACCAGCTCTGGGTGCAGGGCCGTGAGGGTCGCACCAATTTGAGTGCCGACGGTTTGCTCAGTGATCCATCGTTGTTTGCGCTCGATCCGGCAAACATGACGAAACATCCGATCCACGCGGAAAAACCCGCAGAAACGCGTCACGGCAAAGGCTTCTCGGCGCAGCTGCGACACGCGGCCCAGCGCTTGCATACCAGCAATCCCAGCGGTAACAGCAGCAGATCCGAATAAATTCCAAGAATGCAAAGGAATGAACATGCGTAAAAACGCGACCCGGCTTCTCAGTAGCGCCATCGCCTCCGCACTGCTGCTCAGTGCCTGTTCGTCGACGGAACCGAAACCTTCCACCGACGAGGAAAACCGCCAACGCATCATTGCCGATCAGTCGCGCATGTACTCCGGGCAGGAACCGGTCACAGCGCCGATCACCTTTTACGACGCAGCAGCCCGAGCGCTGAAATACAACCTCGACTATCGACTGAAACTGATGGAGAGCGCGCTGGCCTCAGACCTGCGCGACGTGTCCAGCCATGAAATGCTGCCGAAGCTGGTAGCCTCGGCCGGTTATGCCGGACGAAACAACGACTCCGGCGGCACCTCGATCGGCATCGAGGATCGTCAGGTCAGCTTGCGGCCATCGACGTCAGAGGAACGCTACCGCGAAGTCTACGGCCTCGGTTTGAGCTGGAGCCTGCTGGATTTCGGCGTCGCCTATTACCGCACGCAACAGAAATCCGACCAGATTCTGATGGCCGAAGAACGCCGGCGCAAAGTCGCGCAAAACGTCCTGCAGGATGTGCGCAACGCGTACTGGCGGGCACTCGGCGCGCAACGTTTGATGCCGGAAGTCGACAAACTGCTGATGCGCACCCACACCGCGCTGACCTCCGCGCGAGAAGCGGAAACCCGGGGCCTGTTGCCGCGTCAGGAGATCCTCGCCTATCAACGCGCCCTCCTCGACTCGATCTACCTGCTGACCGTGCGCCGTCAGGATCTGGAGTTCGCCCAAGCCGAATTGTCGGCGCTGATGTCGCTGCCACCGGGCTCGAAAATGGTGCTGGCTGACGTGCCCGATCCACCGCTGCCGGAAGTGCGTCAAAGCATGGCGCAGCTTGAACAGCTGTCGCTGGAGAACCGCCCGGAAATCATGGAAGAGTGGTACCGCAAACGCGTCAACCAGAAGGATCTGGAGATTGCCAAGGCGCAGTTGTGGCCGAACGTCAGCGTCGATTTCGGCTACAAATATGACTCGAACAAATACCTCTACAACAACGACTGGATGAGCACCGGCCTGCAAGTGTCGACCAACCTGTTGCGCCTGCTGCAACTGCCGTCGCTCAATGCTGCGGAGAAATCCCAGAGCGAAACCGATGACACCCGCCGCGTGGCGCTGTCGATGGCGATTCTCACGCAAGTGCGCGTTGGCACCCTGCGCTATCAACTGGCGCGTCAGGAAGTGGAGTTTGCTGAAGACAGTCTGCGCGTCGACCGCAGCCTGCTCGACTATGCGCAAGCCGCAAAGACCGGCGCACTTGGCTCGGAGCTGGAAGTGATCCGCTCCGAAGGCCGTTATCTGCTCTCGCGTTATCAGCGTGAAGCGGCGTTCTCCAGTGCTCAAGCGGCGTGGGGGCGGATGTACAACTCGGTCGGCCTCGATGTGCTGCCGAAGGAAATCGACCAACACGACATCAAGACCCTGTCGCGGGAAATCCAGCGCACCCTGAACCAACAAGAACAGCAACGCCTGCTCGTCACTTCGCAAGGAACGCCGAATGCGCAAAATCGCCCTTGAACCCCGTTTCGGGGTTCTGTTGTTGGCCAGTCTGATCCTCAATGCCCACGCCGAAGACGCACCTTCGGCCCCGTCCCTGGAAAGCGCGAGCGCCATTCGTGTGTTGCTCGCTTCGGAGCTGGAAACCACGCTATCGAGCCAAATGAGCGGCACCCTCGGCGAACTGAAAGCCGGGTTCGGCGAACAGGTCGGCAAGTCCGAACTGCTCGCTCGCTTCAACTGCAACGAGGCCGAAGCGCGGGCCAAAGTCGCGGCGGCAGAACTGGCCATGGCCAAACAGAATCTGGAGGCAAAAAAACAACTGCGCCAACTCAATGCCGTTGGCGATATCGAAGTGTCGATGGCCAACACCGAAGTGCAAAAGGCCGACGGCGCGCGGGCCATGGGTGCGGCGCAAAGCAGTTATTGCCAAGTGCTCGCGCCTTTTTCCGGGCGCGTCGCCAAGGTGTACGTCAAGCCGTATCAGACCGTCACCGCCGGTACGCCATTGTTTGATCTGGTCAGCGATGGCGCGCTGAAAGTGCGTTTGAACGTGCCGTCCAATCTGCTGAAAAATCTGAAACCCGGCCTGCCGCTGCAAGTCAGCATTCATGAGACCGGCAAGACCTATCCCGCGCATGTCAGCGGGATCAACTCGCGCGTCGATGCGGTGGCACAAACCGTCGAACTCGAAGCGCGCCTCGACAACAAATATCCCGACTTGATGGCGGGCATGAGCGGCACGGCGCAATTTGATCAAGCTGCGCAACCATGACCATGAACGAGCAACTGCCGCACCCTCACCTGCTGCTCGAACTCGACGCGCTGCGCGACAAGGCCATGGCGGCCGACTCGCTCAATGCGTTGGCATTCAGCATGGCCAACGACTTGTATCCGTTGTTGCAATTTCATCAGGCGCTGGTGTTTGCCCAGCGTGAATCATCACTGGAATTGTTGAACGTCTCGGGATTGTCCCGGCCCAGTGAAGACTCGCCGTATCTGGTGTGGCTGCGCCGCGCCAGTCGCTGGATCGCCACGCAAGTCCCTGCTGGCGAACCGGTGTGGCTGACACAGGAAACGGTCGACGCACCGGCCGACATCGCCGAAGGCTGGGGCGAATGGTGGCCGTCGGGCGTCTGGTGCGTGCCGATCCAGGATCGCGATGAGCAGCGCCTCGGTTTGCTGCTGTTGCTCCTGGAGCAGGAACCGCCGGCGGTGTTGTGGCAGCACCTTAAAGGTCTGGTCGGTACCTGGGCGTATTGCTGGGCGGCGCTGACCAAGCGCAAGCGTTTCAATCGCTGGCGGCCCAGTCGCAAGCAATTGCTGCTGACCGCGATTGTGCTCGGTGCCCTGTTGCTGTTGCCGGTGCGGCAAACCGCGCTGGCGCCGACCGAAATCGTCTCGCGGCAGGCACAGATCATCAGCTCGCCCATCGATGGCGTGATCGAGAAGATCGAGGTTCGGCCCAATCAACCGGTCGATGCTGGCACGCTGCTGTTTTCCCTCGACGAAACCACGTTGCGCAGTCGCGCCGAAGTGCTCGGCAAGGAAGTCGCGGTGGCCGATGCCGAGTTGCAGGCGGCCAGTCAACGCGCGTTCGACAACCCGCAAAGCAAAAGCGAATTGACCCTGCTTGAAGGCCGCTCCCAACAGCGTCGCGCAGAACTGGCGGCGGTCACCGCGCAGTTGAAGCGCACCAAAGTCCTGTCGCCTCGAGGCGGCGTTGCGGTGTTCAGCGATCCCAACGATTGGCTGGGCAAACCGGTGGTGACTGGCGAACGAATCATGCAAGTCGCTGATCCGACGCAACCGGCGATGCTGATTCAACTGGCCGTAGCCGACGCGATTGCGCTGGAGCCAGGCGCCGAAGTAACGCTGTTTTTGACCGCTTACCCGCTGACGCCGCTCAAGGGCAAAATTCTCGAAACCAGTTATCAGGCGCGGCCGAGTGATGAAGGCGTGGTCGCCTATCGCTTGTTGGCGAGCATCGACGGCGCACCGGAACACGCGCGCCTCGGCTTGCACGGCACCGCGAAACTGTATGGCGGGAGGGTGATGCTCGGTTATTACTTGCTGCGTCGACCACTGGCGACAATGCGGGCGTGGAGTGGCTGGTAATGCTCGATCCGGCCGATCTGCCCCTGCCCCCTCTGCGTGAAGACCTGCGCCTGAGCGAGGCTGCCGATGGCAGCAACGGTGAACCGGCGTGGGTGATTCAAGACACGGTGATCAATCGTTTCTACCGCATCGGCTGGCTGGAATTCGAGTGCCTGCTGCGCTGGGGCCAATCGCCCCGACAGATCAGCGAGCAGATTGCTGAAGGCACGGCGCTCAAACCCGATGTCGAACAGATTCTCGATTTCCGCCAGTTTCTTGAACAGCATCAGCTGCTGCGTGCAGGCCCGGCGGCGCTGGAAAAGCTTAAAGCCAAAGGCGAAGAAGGCGGCTGGCTGACCTGGCGCTGGTGGCTGCACCATTACCTGTTTTTCCGCATTCCGCTGCTGCGCCCGCAACAACATTTACAGCATCTGGCGAAGGCGCTGGGCTGGCTGTTTCATCCGCTCACCGGCATGCTCGTGCTCGGTTTAAGCCTGCTCGGCATCGTCCTGGTGTTGCAGCAGTGGGACACGTTTACCAGCGCGGTGGTCGAGTCGTTTTCCACCGAAGGCCTGTTCAGTTTTGCCTTGGCGTTGATCGTCGCCAAGACTCTGCATGAACTAGGGCATGCCTTGGTCGCGACGCGGCTGGGCTTGCGCGTCGGGCACATGGGCATCGCATTTGTGGTGATGTGGCCGATGCTCTACACCGACACCGGCGAGAGCTGGAAACTCAGCCGTTCGCGGCAGCGTCTGGCGATTGCCTCGGCGGGGATCATCACCGAACTGTCGCTGGCCGGTCTGTCGACGTTGGGCTGGGCGGTGTGCGATCCGGGGGCGCTGCGCAATGCCCTGCTGTATCTGGCGACCACCAGTTGGTTGCTGTCGCTGGCGTTGAATGCCAGTCCGTTCATGCGTTTTGACGGCTATTTCATTCTTTCTGATCTGCTTGATTTTCCCAATCTGCATGAGCGTGCGTCGGCGTTGGCGCGGGTGACGTTGCGGCGCAACCTGCTCGGTTTGCGCGAGGACTGGCCGGAGACGTTTCCGACCGGTCAGCGGCGCCTGTTAGTGACGTTTGCGATCTTCACCTGGATATACCGTCTGGTGCTGTTTCTGGGGATCGCGCTGGCGGTCTATCTGTTCTTCTTCAAGGTCTTGGGGATTTTCCTGTTTATGGTCGAACTGTCGTGGTTTATCGCCCTGCCCGTCATGCGCGAACTCGGTCACTGGTGGAAACACCGCGCGGCGGTGCCGAGCCGGCGCAAGGTGCAACTGTATCTGGTGTTGCTGGCGATTCTGGCGGGTTTGGCGATCCCTTGGCGCACGCAGATCGATGCAGTGGGCGTGGCGCGGGCCGAGCATCAGATGCGCGTCTATGCGCCCTACCCGGCGCGGCTGCAATCGATTCACGCCGATGGCCCGGTCGAGGCTGGCACCAATCTGGTGGTGCTGGATGAGCCGGACATCGCCTCGCGGGTACGCAGCAGTGAAGCCAATGCACGTAGCTATGAGGCCCGGCTGTCCGGGCTGATCGCCGATCCCGGTGGGTTGGCTGAGGATGCTGTGACCCGTCAACGCCTCAACGTGCAATTCGAAGAAGCCCGCGCGGCCCGCTCGGAAATCGCCCGGCTGAATCTGCAAACACCGTTTGCCGGGGTGTGGCTGGACGTCAACCCGGACTGGAAACCGGGGCAATGGGTCGGTCGTCAAGAATCGCTGGGCATGCTGGTTGACCCGCGCAGCTGGCAGGTGGATGCGTATGTCGCGCAGGATCAAGTGCACCGCATGGCCATCGGCGACCGCGTACGCTTCTACCCCGACGGCCAGACCACGCCACGTAGCGGCCGCGTCCTGCAAATCGGCAGCACCCGCGCGAGCCAGTTGTCCCACCGCATGCTTTCGTCACGCTTCGGCGGCCCGGTACCCACCACGACTGCCGAGCACTCGTTGATCCCGAGCAGCGCTTTGTTTCAGGTACTGATCCAACTCGACGAACCCATGCCCACCCTTCGCGAAACCCGTGGGCATCTGAAAATCGAAGGCGAACGGCGCAGTTTGCTGGCCGATGGTGCAACGCATGTATTGGCAGTGTTGATGCGCGAGAGTGGCTTTTGAATTTTGATAGCTGGTCAAAGATAAACTTGGGATGAATGGTTTTATCAGGGGAGGATAAAAGCTGGTACTTATAAATACTCCAGCTTGTGTAAAACGGGAAAAAACCGATACGAACACTACAGAACCCTATACTTTTGAACGTCACCGAATTTCAATAAGGTGAGCCAATTTTTGTGTCAGGCTTGCAAATTTTCCATTCGGACGTGGGTTGTGCCGAAGTGGAAAGTTCTTCGATAGCAGTTACCACCCCATCAACTCCAACTCGAGCGTACGTTTTTCTATCTGAGGCAATAGCACTTCGAAAATTATATCGAGGAGCGTCATCCCCAGCAAAACCTGCCTTGCACATGCCTGACCCTTCATCGGGCACCAACGCAGCAACATCATCATCTCCATTCATGATCATTCTCCAGAGTATCGTGTATGAAGTTTTAGTGTAGTGACCCTCGACAACAGGGAATGGATGAATTTGAAATATCAAAACAGGCTTGCGATTATTTAAAGCCCACTCGAAAACCTCAGGTACACACTAAAACCTGTGGCGAGGGGATTTATCCCCGATGGGCTGCGAAGCGGCCCCAAACCCGCTAACCCGATACATCAGAAACACCGCATGCACTGGCTTCACGACTGCTGCGCAGCCGGTCGGGGATAAATCCCCTCACCACAGGGGAATGGGGGTCACCTCAGAAAACTGCACTTCTGCGAAACCCAGCCAGCCATCAACCCCATTTCAACTGACACACCACAAACCCATTTCAACTGACACACCACAAACCCATATCAACCGACACATCACAAACCCATTCCAACTGACACACCACAAACCCTGTGGCGAGGGGATTTATCCCCGTTGGGCTGCGAAGCGGCCCCAAAACCTACAATCCCGGTACATCGGACACACCGCACGCACTAGATTCACGACTGCTGCGCAGCCGGTCGGGGATAAATCCCCTCACCACAGGGGAATGGGGGTCACCTCAGAAAGCTGCACTTCTGCGAAACCTAGCCAGCCATCAACCCCAGTCCAACTGACACACCACAAACCCATTCCAACTGAAACACTACAAACCCTGTGGCGAGGGGATTTATCCCCATTGGGCTGCGAAGCAGCCCCAAAACCTACAATCCCGGTACATCAGACACACCGCATGCACTGGATTCACGACTGCTGCGCAGCCGAACGGGGATAAATCCCCTCGCCACAAGGAAAGCGGGCTACCCAGGAAAATCTGCACTTCTGCTGACCCCAGCCAGCCATCAAATCCAATTCCACTGACACACCACAGGGAATGGGGAGCTTCAAGGTGGTGTGTAGGTAGCTCCGGGGAAATTCAGCCAGCCACCACAAAGATGATGATCGGCCCGCACACCGCCAGCAGCACATTGGAAATTGCATAACACACGGTGAAGCCAATCACCGGTGTATTGCTGCCAGACTGCTCAATGATCTTGTTCATCGAAGCCGCCTCTGTCTGCGCCCCAGCCAATGCGCCAAAAAGAATCATCGGGTGCAAGCGCAGCACGTAGCGACCGAAGTACAGCGCCACCAATGGCGGCACAATCGTCACCACCGCGCCGGACAGCAACAACGCCAGCCCTTGCTCTTTCATCGCTGCAAACGCCGCTGGCCCGGCCAGCAGGCCGACCACCGCACCAAACGCGGTCAAACCGAATTCGGAAAACGCCCATTGTGCCGCCGGTGGCAACGCGCCGATTTCCGGGTGGCGCGAGTTGTACCAGCCAATCACCAATGCCGCGACCAACACCCCGCCGCCAATACCCAGCTCCACCGGAATCATGCCGATGTGCGTCGACAGCAAGCCGATCAACGAGCCCACGACCATGCCCAGCGTGTGCATGGCAATGTCACTTTTGTAATTGTTCTTGCGAATGCGCCCCAGCCGTTTGGCGATCATTTCGACGCTGGCAGTACGCCCGGTCAACGTAATCACATCCCCCCGGCGCAACACCGTGTTCGGCAACAGCGGCAAGTCATAGCCCTGACGCGTGATGTTGTTGACGAAGCAGCCCAGGCGCTTTTCATTGGCTAAACGGCTTTTCGCCTGATGAATCGTCTTGCCGGCGAACTCCGCCGAGGTCAGCACAACGTCCACCTCACGGGTCGGAAACGACAGCGACTCAGGGTGATCGATCTCCGGCCCGACCCAATGGCTCAGCGTGCCCACCGCGTCGCGCAAGGCATACACACCGACCACATCCCCCGCCATCAACACAAAATTTTCATCGCGCTCGATCACCTGCCCGGCCCGCACCACCCGCTCGACCGTCAGCGATTCGTGCAGCTTTTCGATGTCGATGATCCGCTGCCCATCGGCCTGGCCGTTACTCGCCACCTGATGCGCACGCACAACGATCCTCGTGTACGGCACGGTGATCGCCTCTTCTTCCTTGGCGATCCCCAGTTCCAGCTCCAGTTCACGCGCCGATTCGCGCAAATTCACACCGAGCAACTTCGGCGCAATGCTGCCGACAAACACGATCAAACCAATGGTGCCGAACAGGTAGGTGATCGCGTAGGCAATCGCCATGTGGCTGTTGAGTTTCGCCACGGCTGCCGCGTCGAGATTCAACTGATTGATCGCGCTGGTCGCGGTGCCCATGATCGCCGTATCGGTGAGCGCACCGGCACCGAGTCCGGCGGTGAAACCAGCGTCGAAATCAAACAGCCAATACATCGCCAGAATCGCCACCAATGCCGTCGCACACAGCACCACCGACAACAACACCAGTTTCAGCGTGCCGCGATTGAGGCTGCCGAAAAACTCCGGCCCGCTCTTAAAGCCGACGGCGTAGATGAACATCACGAAGAACACCGACTTCAAACCCGTCGGCACTTCCAGACCGATCTGGCCGATCAGCAACCCCATCAACAGCGCGCCGGCCACCGAGCCCAAATGAAAGCTGCCGATGTGAATGCGCCCGACAAACACGCCCAGCGCGATCGCCAGAAACACGGCGATTTCCGGATCAGCGCGTAATGCGTGGAGGACAAAATCGAGCATGGTGCGGACTCCCTTGCAGCGACGGTCACTGATCCTTCGGTTCTTGCGCCGGCGAGGTAAACCACTTCTCTCGCGGCACCCACTTCTCGGCCTGCGGATCGCCCAGATAATGCGGCGACATGATCTGCACGCCGTACTCGTTGAACACGTCCTGAATATTGGCGTGGAGCATGCTCAACAGCACCGCGCGTGGCCGTGGCTGACTCGGAATCGCCTGCGCCACCAGTCGGTACTCGGGATAGAAATCCGACAGCGCGGTTTGAAACACCTGCGCCGCCGGGTCTTCGAGAATCCCCGGCGTGCGTTTGGCCGCTTCCAGCAGCATCGCTTCGACCTGCCGCCAAGGCGTGTCGTAGCCGATGGTCACCACCGTGTCGACCACGTAACCCGGGCCTTGCACGGTGCGCGAGTAGTTCTTGGTCACGGTGCCGGTGATCAGCGAGTTGGGCAGTGTCAGCACTTCGCCAAGGCCGGTACGAATGCGCGTGGTGAACATGCCCAACTCGGTGACCGTACCCTCGTATTCGCCGATTTTGACGAACTCGCCCGGGCGCAATGTGCGGGTATACGTGAGGATTAACCCTGCCGCTGCCTGCCCCACCACGCTGGTCGCACCGAGGGAAATCATCAGACCGATCAACACCGACAAGCCCTTGAACGCATCGGTTCCGGCGCCGGGCAGATACGGATAAGCCATCGCCAGCGCAAACAACCAGATCGCCAGCGACGTCAGCCGCTGAGTCGGCTGCAGGGTTTCGTGATTGAGCCAACTGAACGTGCCCGGCGTCGACATGCGCCGCAGCATGCGCCGGGTGAACGCAGTAGCGCCGCGCGCAATAAAGAAAATCGCCAATGCCACGCCCAATCCCGGGACGGCGCCAACGATGCCTTGCAGCAGATAGTCGGCGAGTTCGAACAGGTAGTTGTTGAGGCTTTCACCCCAAGGCCGGGTGTAGGGAAACCGCGACAGAACAAAGCCCAGCCACTCATAGGTCAGCAGCAAAATCACCAGCCAGCGCAGCACCAACAGTAAACGGCTGACCAAGGGATAAAGGAAATTGGCGTCGATGACCTGCACCCGCCCGACCTTCAACGCCTTGGTGTGGCGATCCATCAGTTCGGGGAGTTTTCTCAGCAAGCGTCGGCGCATCCAGGCCAGCGCCCACAACAACGCGACATAGATGACGGTGGCCACCGCCGCCAAGGCCAGCGACCTGATGATCAGATCCATGCTGCGCGCTTCATGGGTCTCGGAGACCACCTGACGCAGTTTTTCAGCCGCACCTTCGGCAGCCTGCTGCACCGAGGAATATTGCAGGCTGTCGACATCGTTGGGTGAAACGATGAATGCCCGCTTGTTGCCGAGCAGCACCATGTAACTGTTCTGGATCGAATCGATGCTGATGTTCAGTTCGGCGTCTTCATCGAGCGCTTCACTGATGACCATTTTCGCCCGTTTGACCCGCGAGGCCGGCGCCTCGCCCAGAATGGTTGCGCGAAACAGCATGATGCTGCGATTCGCGACCTTGAGCTCTACCGCATCATTTTCCGCTTTTGCCGCAGCGTCGAGCGCCCAGCCAGACCCCGTCCAGAGCATCGCGAAAACCACTATTAATACAGCCAGCAGCTTGCTTCGCATGCGCCTTTTTCCTTACGCCACAGTTGTTTGTGAGGGATACGTAAGGCAGCGTAGTTGAGCGATGAACGGTTGTCAGATTTCCACAGTCAACAGTTGTTGTGCCCGCCAGTTTCTGGGCGAAACACCCGTCCATTGTTTGAAATGACGGCTGAACACCGAGACATCGGCGTAGCCCAGATTCAGCGCCAGATCGGTGATGCTGGTCTTGTCCAGCAGCAAGTTTTGCCTGGCGATATCAAGGCGCGTGTCCTGCAGCAGGCGACTGAAGCTGATGTTTTCGGCTTTAAGGCGTTTTTGCAGAACACGTGGCTGCAGCCCCAGCGAGTGACTGACCGCATCGATATTGCATTCGCCGGTGTTGAGCAGACTGCCGATCAGATGGCAAACCTGCGCCTTGAGGTTGTCGGGGTATTGGGTTTTGAGCAATTGCATGCGGTTGTTCCAGTGTTCGCGCATCAAAACCTCATCGGCGAGCGGCGCGCGTTTGAGGTAATCGAAAGGAAAACTGACGCCGTCGAAACTGCTGTCGAAACGGACTTTTCCGTAGACGTCGGCAAATGACCAACCCGGGTTTTTCAAGGTGCCTTGCTGCAAGTGCAAACGAATCTGCGGGCTGTCGGCGCCCGTGAGAATTTTCACCGCGTTGAACAGGTGCGCGCCGCTGAGCTGCCTCAGTTGCTGCAGCCCGAGTTCATTGGTGAAGTCGAACTTGAACCTGATTTCGGCACGCTCGCCCCGTCGACTGACTTCAAGGTGCAAGCCACTGGCGTGCAGGTACAAGTATTGGCGGGCGAAATTCAATGCCTCGCCCACGGTGGGTTGGCGGCTGCCGGACAGGGCCACGTCGCCAATGGCGAGCAGATTCTGTCTTGATGCCAGCCGCAAACCGAACAGCGGTTCCTGACAATGACGTGCGGTGTCATCCAGCAGGTCTGCGGTTTTTTCATACGACAGATAACTGTTCGGTTCGCGCAATTGCGCCACCACCATGCCGCTGTCACGCAGCAGACTTACCGGGTTGTGACCCAGTTCGGTCACTAGCGCGCTGTAGCCCTCGATGGCACCGCTGCGTAACAGAAACATTGCCTGCATCCTTAGCCGTAAAAAAAGTGATGGATCAGCTACTAACCGTGGGCGCTCAAGGCGAATGTTCCTCAACGGTCTGCGTCAATGGCGTGACGGCTTCGGCAGGTTGATACACCCAGCCAATAAACAGCTCGTAGCCGATCGCCAGAATCACCGGCCCGGTGAACAAGCCGATGATGCCACTGGTGATCATCCCGCCAAGCGCACCGATCAACACCACCGGCATCGGCACGGCCACACCGCGCCCTAGCAGCATCGGTTTGAGGACGTTGTCAGAAAGCCCGGCGATGATCATCCAGATCGCAAAAATAATCGTGCTGGCACTGACACCGCCCTGAGCGAATGCATAGATCACCACCGGCAGCGTGATCAGCAGAACCGGCAATTGCATGATGCCCAGCAGCAGCACCAGTAGCGCCAGCACGCCGGCTGCCGGAATGCCCATGATCACCAGCGCCACACCGATCAACAGCATCTGAATGAACGCAATCCCGACCACACCCTGCGCCACGGCACGAATCGTCGCGGTACACAGTTCGGCAATCTGCGGCCCGCGCACCGGCCCGGAGACACGACTGGTGATTGCGACGGCTGTCCGCTGACCACGCTCGCCGTTTTTCATGATCAGCCCGGCGAAGATCAGCGCCAGAATAAACACCACAATGCCGGTGCCGACGCCGGCTACCTGGTGCAGCGCAACCTTGCTCCAGTCTTTCAGATGTGGGGCGACCTGATGAAAGGCCCAACTCAAATCCTGCGAGGCGTGCAGCCAGATGCCATACAACGGCGCACCGATCAGTGGCCAGTTTTCGACGTTGGCCGGTGGCGGCGGAATTTCGAACTGACCATTCTCCACCGCGTGGATGCCGGTTTGCACCGAGTCCGCCACCGAGGCACCCAGCAAGCTTAACGGCAGCATCAGGATCACCAGCCCGAGAATCACCAGAATCACTGCCGCCCAACCGTTACGCCCACCCAGCTTGGCGCCGAGCATCTGGTTCAGTGGGTAGAGGGTGACCGCGAGAATCAGCGACCAGAGCATCACGTTGAGAAACGGATGAAAGATGTCGTAGCAGAACAGCACCAGAACCGTGATCAAGCCGGCGCGTATCAACACGTCCAGTAACGCCCTTGAGCTGTTGAACGTGAGCAGCGGTTTCTCTTCCATCGTGGTTCTCCTGAGAAGCACCCATTGCGGGATGTCGGTTGGCTCAGCCTAGAACACAACGCCGGGCCCAGCCGTTTTTACGCATGATTTAGCGGCCGGAGGCTTGCCCGGGGCGCGGCAGAACTTATTGCGCAGCGCTGGAGCCGTCAATGCCACGTTCGTGATCCATCAACCTTTGTTCGCGAAAAATCAAGTTGCTTATTCGCTTGCTGCGTAACCTTGATGGACTTGCTGAATCGCTTCTCCCGCGATTGAAAAACAACCGCCAATCGCAGCCTTCGCAACGTCTTTCCCTCAGCCGCCCCCTCTCTGATTCAAGGAAAGGGCCGCGCCGTACAGGAATATCAAACCGATGAATTTCACAGAGATTTGGCTCAATGTTGAGCAGTTCTGGCGCTCGCTGGACAATCATCCTTACGTGAACGCCACGCTGACATTGCTGGTGCTGGTGTTTGTCGCGCTGCTGTTGGGGCGTCTGGGTCGCTTTCTGATCCAGCAAGGCGTCCGGTTGCTCGGGCGTCAGGCGTCGATGCGCTGGATCAACGATCTGCACAACAACAAAGTGTTTCTGCGCCTCGGGCAAATCATCCCGTCGCTGATCGTCCAGTTCGGTTTGAACATCATTCCGGGGTTAAGCCCAAAGCTGCAAACCATCCTGGGTGACATCGCCCTGGCCTTCACCCTGTTGTCGCTGGTGATGGCCATCGGCGCCGTGCTCGACACCCTACTGGTCATCTATGCGCGCACCGAACATGCGCGCACCCGCTCGATCAAGGGTTATGTGCAACTGGCGAAAATGCTGTTGTACGTGCTCGGCGCCATCATCATTGTCGCCATTCTGATCAACCGCTCGCCGCTGTTGCTGCTGTCGGGGCTTGGCGCGATGTCGGCGGTGATCCTGCTGGTCTACAAGGACACCCTGTTGTCGTTTGTCGCCAGTGTGCAGTTGACCAGCAACGACATGCTGCGCGTGGGTGACTGGATCGAAATGCCGCAACTGGGTGCCGATGGCGACGTGGTCGACATCACGTTGCACACGGTCAAGGTGCAGAATTTCGACAAGACCATTGTCTCGATTCCGACCTGGCGCTTGATGTCCGACTCGTTCAAGAACTGGCGTGGCATGCAGCAGGCCGGTGGCCGACGGATCATGCGTGACGTGCACATTGATTCCGGTGGCGTGCGCTTCCTGACGGACGAGGAAGAACATCACCTGAGTCAGGTCAGCCTGTTGAGCGCCTATCTGGCGCGCAAACTGCCTGAACTCAAGCACTGGAACGAAGCGCAGGGCAATGTCGCGGCGCTCTCGGCCAATCGTCGCCGCATGACCAATCTCGGCACCTTCCGCGCCTTCGCCCAGGCCTATCTGGACAGCCATCCTTCGATTGCGCGAAACATGACCTGCATGGTGCGTCAGATGCAATCCACCGCTCAGGGTGTGCCGCTGCAGATCTATTGCTTCACGCAAACCACCGTTTGGGCGGACTACGAGCGCATTCAGGCGGATATTTTCGATTACCTGCTGGCCGTATTGCCCGAGTTCGGCCTGAGCCTGTACCAGCAACCGAGCGGTAAGGACTTGCGCGGTGTATTCCCGATGGCTGATGCGATCGTTTGAAACATTGAGCTTGCTCGCGAAAGCGTTGTGTCCGTGACGGCGATGGTGAATGAAATGACGCCTTCGCGAGCAAGCCCGGCTCCTGCAATTCTGCGGTGAAATACATTAGGGACTGACTTACTGACGATACATCCGCCAGGCGACTGGTGCGCGGGCCGATTCCCGTCTAAAACTGATGCACGTCCCTATGTATAAGGAAGTTACGGATGAGATCCACGCACTCACTGTTGATTCTTGCACTGGCCGGCTGCAGCGGGCAGGCATTGGCAGGTGGCATTCAGTTGTATGAAGCAGGACAGGAAGGGGCCGGGCTGGCAAATGCCGGGTCGGCGGCGCAGGCCACCGACCCAAGCGTGATGATGAACAACCCGGCGGGCATCGCGGCGCTCAAGGGCACGCAGGTCAGTCTGACCGGTCAGGCGCTGTTTGGCGGCATCAAGTTTGATCGCGATGGCAACAATGACTTCGCCGGCAACGAGGGCGGCAATCCACTGCCGATCCTGCCGGGCACCAGTCTGTTTATCAGTCATGAGGTCAATGACCGCGCCAGTATCGGTTTCGGCATGTACGGCAACTTCGGCCTGAGCGTGAAGTACGACGATGACTGGGCCGGCCGCTATTTCACTCAGGAATCGACGCTGATCGGCATCTCATTGCAACCGACCTTTGCCTACAAGATCACCGATGACCTGTCGATGGGTATCGGCCCGCGGCTGGTCTACGGCTACTACTACACAAAAATAGCCATCGACAATAACGCGCTCCTGCCCGGCACGCCGTTCCAGCAGGACGGCAACGTGCAATACAAAGACACCGACACCGGCACCGGGATCAACCTCGGCCTGCGTTATCAACTGGATCCGCGCACCACCGTGGGCCTGGCGTATACCAGCAAGGTCAAACTGGAATTCAAGGATTCGCCCTCGGTGCACGGCATTCGCAATCCGCTGCTCAATTTCGCGTTTTCCCGGGCCAACGTCGACGATCTGGAAATCGACATGAACATCCCGCAAACCGCAACCTTGAGCGTTGCCCACCAGTTGAACGAGCAATGGACATTATTGGGTTCCGTTGACTGGCAGGACTGGAGCGATTTTGCCGACATCGGCGTTTCGGTGGATACCGCCGGTGGCGATGTGTCGCGTTCGGTCAACCGTAAATATCAGGACACCTGGCACCTGTCGCTCGGTGCGCAAAATCAGCTCACGCCGAAACTGCGCTGGAACATGGGCGTGGGCTACGACAGCTCGGCGGTGAAAGACAAGGATCGCACCGTCGACAACCCGATGGCCGAAGCCTGGCGGCTGGCAACCGGCGTCAGCTACAAGATGACCGAAGACATGGACATCAACCTCAACTACACCCTGGTGTGGCTGGGTGACATGGATGTTGAACAGACCAAACGCAACGGCCAGACGCTGTCGGGCAGCTACCCCAACGCCCTCCTTCATATCGTTGGCGGCGGCGCGACCTGGCGTTTCTGATCGACATTGGCCGTCGATGAACTAGCCTGTTTGCATGGAGCTTTCAGTTCGCCCGGCACTGCCTTTTGAAGCTCGCCACGAAATAATTCAGTGAACGCTGAATTATTTCGTATCGCCATGTATCTGAACCCAAAGCGCAATGCCATCAAACAGATAGCACCGATTCAGATCAGGTACAGGGAAACCGCCCATGAAATCCAATGAACAAAGCGTCAGTCCAATCAGACTGAAAGACATCACCATTGTCGACGACGCAAAAATGCGCAAAGCGATTACCGCCGCTGCGCTTGGCAACGCCATGGAATGGTTCGACTTTGGCGTGTACGGCTTCGTCGCCTACGTCCTAGGCAAAGTGTTCTTCCCCGGCGCCGACCCCGGCACACAGATGATCGCCGCGTTGGCGACGTTCTCCGTGCCCTTCCTCATTCGTCCTCTGGGCGGCCTGTTTTTCGGCAGGCTAGGCGATAAGTACGGGCGACAGAAAGTCCTCGCCGCGACCATCGTGATCATGTCGCTGAGCACCTTCGCCATCGGTTTGATTCCCTCTTATGCGTCGATCGGCATTTGGGCGCCGATCCTGCTGTTACTGGCGAAAATGGCTCAAGGCTTCTCGGTCGGCGGTGAATACACCGGCGCCTCGATCTTCGTCGCCGAATACGCGCCGGATCGCAAACGCGGCTTCCTCGGCAGCTGGCTGGACTTCGGCTCCATCGCCGGTTTTGTTCTCGGTGCCGGTGTCGTCGTGCTGATTTCCTCGACACTCGGCGAAGAGCAGTTTGAATCCTGGGGCTGGCGCCTGCCGTTCTTCCTCGCCCTGCCCCTGGGCATGATCGGCCTCTACCTGCGCCACGCACTGGAAGAAACACCGGCGTTCCAGCAGCACGTCGAGAAACTCGAACAAGGCGACCGCGAAGGCCTCGCCGATGGCCCGAAAGTCTCGTTCAAGGAAGTCGCCACCAAATACTGGCGCAGCCTGATGACCTGCGTCGGCGTGGTGGTCGTGACCAACGTCACCTACTACATGTTGCTGACGTACATGCCGAGCTACCTGTCGCACAACCTGCACTACAGCGAAAACCGTGGCGTGCTGATCATCATCGCGATCATGGTCGGCATGCTGTTTGTGCAACCGGCGATTGGTTTTATCAGCGACAAGATCGGCCGCAAACCCTTCATCGTCGTCGGCAGTATCGGCCTGTTCATTCTGGCCATTCCGGCGTTCATGCTGATCAACAGCGGCAAGATCGGCCTGATCTTCTCCGGACTGCTGATGCTCGCGGTGCTGCTCAACTTCTTCATCGGCGTCATGGCCTCGACCCTGCCGGCGATGTTCCCTACGCACATTCGCTACAGCGCTTTGGCCGCTGCTTTCAACATCTCCGTGCTGATCGCCGGTTTGACCCCGACCATCGTCGCCTGGCTGGTCGAAAGCACCAACGACTTGTACATGCCGGCTTACTACCTGATGGTCATCGCCGTGGTCGGCCTGTTCACTGGCGTCACCATGAAAGAAACCGCCAACCAGCCCCTGCGCGGCGCGGCCCCGGCGGCTTCGGATCTGGCGGAGGCGAAGGAGCTGTTGAAAGAGCATCACGACAACATTGAGCAGAAAATCGAAGACATCGATGCCGAGATTGCTGAGCTGGAGGCGAAGCGCAAGAACCTGGTGCAGCAGCATCCGCGGATTAATGAGTGAGGTTGGCAATCCATTCGTGCTGCGGATGCAGGCGCAATAGATGATCCACCAGCCATTGCCGATCTTCGCCAGAGAGATTCGGCAATGCGCGGGTGAAATCGCCCTGGTCTTTGGGGCGGGTATTCTTGGCTTTGAACAGCAGCGTGGCGGCGGGTCTCAGGTATGGGATGCCGCTTGCGCTGAGGGCGATCATTTCGGCGCGCGGATAGACAATCGACGTGTCGCGTTTATAGACCCACGACTGCGCACTCCCCGCTTCAAGCATCACATCCACTCGCCAGGCATTCGCCTCGGTATCAAAGCCCCACACCTGAAAAATGTCGTCGCCGGGAAGATCATGCTCCGGCAGGCATTCGAACGCGCCGTTTTTGACGGTGTAGAACTTTAGCTCCGATAACGTCTGCCGGAACAATGGGAAATCCTCACGCCGAACTGTGAACTCCAGGTCACTGTGTTCACGGGTTTGCTGCCCGTGCCACAGATCCAGCGCCCAGCCGCCGACCACGCACCATGGGCGCGCGAGGTGTTGCAGGCGTTGCGACAAATGTTCAGGCGTCCACGCCAACCATGCGTATTCATCCATGATTCAATAACTTCCTCGTCCTTAGAATTTGAAATGCGATTCCCTTGTGGGAGCGGGCTTGCTCGCGAATGCGGTGTGTCATTTACCACATCAGTCTTAGTTTGGTTATTGGGGTTTGGGGTTTGGGGGCATATCCGTTGCTGCGGTGATGGCTGCTGGCGGTTTCGCTCTTACAGCGACTCACTTTTCCAGACGCCGAAAAGTAAGCAAAAGGCTTTCGCCCCGGCGTACGGCACTTCGCTGAGGCTCAGTGTTCCCTCGCTACGGTGTCCATCCGGGGGCATCGCCTACGGTTTGCTTCGCTGCACCTCCTCTCGATGTATTCGACTTCGTCGAACGGCGCTGCGCGCCTACCCCCTGATGAACACCTCCGCTCGGCCTGCCGACGGGGCAAAAGATCAAAAGCCAAAGCCAAAGCCAAAGCAGATCAAAAGATCGCAGCCTTCGGCAGCTCCTACACAGGATGAGCGTTAGCTCGGCTGCAGGTTTTGATCTTGATCCACGGGCGACGTCGGAAGGCTGAGTGGAGGGATTGATCCGGGGGTGGGAGCGCAGCGACCGTTTGGCGCAGCCAAACACAGCGAGAGGAGGTGCAGCGAAGCAAACCGTAGGCGCTGCGCCCGGATCGATCCCGCAGCGAAGGAACCCCGAGCCCCAGCGAGCGGGCCGCACGTAGGAGCAAGCGTTTTTTTGCTTACTTTTTTTTGGCGCTTGTAAAAAAAGTGAGTCGCCGTAAGGGCGAAACCCTAAGCAGCCGTTACCGCAGCAACGGATATGTACTCAATAAACACCAACCACAAAGACATCAGTCCGATAACCGCCCACAAAAAATGCCCCGATCTCTCAACCGGGGCATTCAGCACAACATTACCAACCATCAAACCATCAGTGAGAAACCGCCCCACTCGCCCCCAACCCAGTCTGCGAACGCACAAACTGCGGGAAGAACAGCGCACGTTCTTTGTCCGCCGCCGCCGACTTATCCGTAATCGAGAAGAACCAAATACCCACAAAGGCAATGATCATCGAGAACAGCGCCGGATACTCGTAAGGGAAGATCGCCTTCTCATGATGCAGAATCTGCACCCAGATGGTTGGGCCAAGAATCATCAGACCAACAGCACTGATCAACCCCAACCAGCCGCCAATCATCGCACCGCGTGTGGTCAGCTTCTTCCAGTACATCGAAAGCAACAGCACCGGGAAGTTACAGCTCGCCGCGATCGAGAACGCCAGGCCCACCATGAACGCAATGTTCTGGCTTTCGAACAAAATACCCAGGCCAATCGCCAACACCGCCAAAGCAATGGTGGTGATCTTCGACACACGAATCTCGTCCTTCTCGTTCGCCTTGCCCTTCTTGATCACGCTAGCGTACAGGTCGTGAGACACCGCCGAAGCACCGGCCAGAGTCAGGCCAGCCACAACCGCCAGAATGGTCGCAAACGCTACCGCCGAGATAAAGCCGAGGAAAATACTGCCGCCGACCGCGTTGGCCAAGTGCACCGCCGCCATGTTGTTGCCGCCCAACAGCGCGCCAGCAGCGTCTTTGAAGGCCGGATTGGTGCTGACCAGCAGGATCGCGCCGAAGCCGATGATGAAGGTCAGGATGTAGAAGTAGCCGATGAAGCCAGTCGCATACAACACGCTCTTACGTGCTTCTTTTGCGTCACTCACGGTGAAGAAGCGCATCAGAATGTGTGGCAGGCCAGCGGTACCGAACATCAGCGCCAGACCCAGCGAGAAGGCCGAAATCGGATCCTTGACCAGACCGCCCGGGCTCATGATCGCTTCGCCTTTCGGGTGAACCTTGATCGCTTCCGAGAACAGCATGTTGAAGTCGAAGTTGACGTGCTTCATTACCATCAGCGCCATGAACGAGGCACCGGACAGCAGCAGCACAGCCTTGATGATCTGTACCCAGGTCGTCGCCAGCATGCCGCCGAACAGCACGTACATGCACATCAGGATACCGACCAGAATCACCGCAACGTGGTAATCGAGGCCGAACAACAGCTGGATCAGCTTACCGGCACCGACCATTTGCGCGATCAGGTAGAACGCCACCACCACCAGCGAACCGCAGGCAGACAGGGTGCGAATCTGAGTTTGCCCGAGGCGGTAGGACGCCACGTCGGCAAAGGTGTATTTACCCAGGTTACGCAGACGCTCGGCGATCAGGAACAGAAGATCAGGCCGTCGTAGCCGGAGGTGAACACCAGCGCGGAAATTCCCAGGAAGGACGCCGCCGACATGTAGTCACCGGCAATCGCCAGACCGTTCTGGAAACCGGTGATCTTGCCACCCGCCGCATAGTAGTCGGCGGCCGAATTGTTTTTCTTCGAGGCCCAGTAGGTGATGTACAGCGTGGCACCGACGAACGCCACGAACATCAGGATCGCAGGAATATTCAGCGGCTGTTTGGCCACTTCACCCGTCAGCGCATCCGCCGCCCAGGCACCCGGTGCAAATGCTGCAACACTTAATAAAGCCAGTAGACGCCGGATCATTGCTGAGCCTCCTTGAGAATCGCATTGTTCAGGTCGTCAAACTCGCCATTGGCGCGGCGCACGTAGATACCGGTCAGGATGAAGGCAGACAGAATCAGGCCGACACCGATCGGGATACCCCAGGTAATGGATGATTCAGGACTGATCTTCGCGCCCAGAATATGCGGCCCGTAAGCAATCAGAAGGATGAATGCGGAGTAAAGCCCTAGCATGATTGCCGAGAGAATCCAGGCGAATCGTTCCCTTTTCTGTACCAGCTCCTTGAATCGGGGACTGTTTTGAATCGAGAGGTAAATGCTGTCGTTCATTGTTTTTATCCTCGCAGCACAAATTATTGTTGGAACATAGCTAATGTATGCGGCTGCGGGAGCGGGAACAGACGACCTTAGTAGTAGAACGCCATGACACTTTTGCCAATTTCCGGTACAGCACAAAACAACTGTAGGAGTGAGCCTGCTCGCGATGGCGTTATATCAGTCGATATTTTCATCAACTGACAGGACGCTAGCGCGAGCAGGCTCACTCCTACAGGGGTACAGGGGTGTCGCGGTTATTTGGTCCAGTCAGCCACGCGATCCGGGTGTTTGGCCACCCACGCTTTCGCTGCTGCCTCAGGTTTTGCGCCGTCCTGAATCGCCAGCATCACTTCGCCGATTTCGTCTTTCGAAGCCCACTGGAAGTTCTTCAGGAACTTGGCCACTTCCGGCGCCTTGGCTTCCAGCCCTTTGCTGCCGATGCTGTTCACGGTTTCAGCCGCGCCGTACACGCCTTTCGGGTCATCGAGGAAGCGCAGTTTCCACTTGGCGAACATCCAGTGCGGCACCCAACCGGTGACGGCGATGGATTCGTTTTTCTTCTCGGCACGGGTCAGCTCGGCAATCATGCCGGCGCCGGAACTGGCTTTAAGGCTGTATTTGTCGAGGCCGTAATCCTTGATCGCTTGATCGGTCTTGAGCATCACGCCTGAACCGGCGTCGATGCCGACGATGCGGTTTTTGAAGGTGTCGTCGGTTTTCAGGTCTTCGATCGATTTGGCTTTGACGTACTCCGGCACGATCAGGCCGATTTTTGCATCCTTGAAGTTCGGGCCGTAATCGACGACCAGATCCTTGTTTTTCGTCCAGTATTCGCCGTGCGTTACTGGCAGCCAGGCCGAGAGCATGGCGTCGAGTTTGCCGGTGGCAACGCCCTGCCACATGATCCCGGTGGCGACGGCTTGCAGTTTCACGTCGTAGCCGAGTTTCTGTTTGATCACTTCGGCGGCTACGTGGGTGGTCGCCACGCTGTCGGACCAGCCGTCAACGTAACCGATGTTCAGGGTCTGCTTTTCTGCACTGGCGAAAGTGGAGCTCATCGCAAGCACCAGAGCAGCACTTGCGCCTAAAAGTCGTCGCATCTTCATCGTTACTTCCCCGAAATGCTGCGCCCGACGGATGACGGGCGGCGTCAACGTATTGTTATGGTGCACAGCGCCCCCATCACGCCCGACCGCAAACTCGCTGGAACATCAGTGGAGTGCTGATGCTTTGATCATCAACCTCACGCCCCTCGCGACCTGCTCTGTCAGCGACCTCAAGACAATAAGAAACGACATCAGAAGGCCATTAACGGCCTTCGAATAATTGGCGTCAGACAATCCGCCCGAACTTTGCATGTCAAAATCGTGCGGGCCACCAACCCCTCTATAAATGCAGGTAACATGCGTCGCTTTGCAGCCACTCGGCCCGACCATGTCCGCGACGTCCCGCTTCCCCTTCCCTGCTTATTTATTCGCCTGCCTGCTTGGGCTGTTTGCGCTCGGCGGCTTCTGGTATGGCCTCGGCCAACCGGTGATTCTGCCGGACGCCGCAACGCCAACGCACAAGCTGCAATGCGCGTCCTATACGCCGTTTGATAAGGATCAGTCGCCGTTCGACGTGCCGTTCAAATTGCGCCCGGAGCGCATGGATGCTGACCTCGCGCTGCTGGCGACACGTTTTGAATGCATTCGCACCTACTCGATGACGGGCCTCGAAGCGTTGCCGGATCTGGCGCGCAAACACGGTCTGAAATTGATGATCGGCGCGTGGGTCAACAGCAACCCGGTCGACACTGAAAAAGAAGTCGACCTGCTGATCAAATCGGCCAACGCCAACCCGGACGTGGTCAGCGCAGTGATCGTCGGCAACGAAGCGCTGCTGCGCAAAGAAGTCACCGGCGCGCAACTGGCCCGACTGATCAACAAGGTCAAAAGCCAGGTCAAGCAACCGGTCACGTACGCCGATGTCTGGGAGTTCTGGCTCAAGCACCCGGAAGTCGCGCCGGCGGTGGATTTCCTGACCATTCATTTGCTGCCGTACTGGGAAGATGATCCGTCGAACATTGATGCCGCCCTGCAACACGTGGCGGATGTGCGCCGCGTGTTCGGCAACAAGTTCGCGCCGAAGGACGTGATGATTGGCGAAACCGGTTGGCCGAGCGAAGGCCGTCAGCGCGAGACTGCCCTGCCGAGCCGGGTCAACGAGGCCAAATTCATTCGTGGTTTTGTCGCGATGGCCGAAAAAGAAGGCTGGCATTACAACCTGATCGAAGCGTTTGACCAGCCGTGGAAACGTGGCAGTGAAGGCGCTGTCGGCGGGTATTGGGGTCTGTTTGATGCGGATCGTCAGGACAAAGGCATTCTCGCCGGGCCGGTGACCAATGTGCCGTACTGGAAAGAATGGCTGGCGGTCGGAGGTTTGATTTTCCTCGGCACTTTGCTGCTGGGCGGACGCGTTCGCAGTACGCGCGCTGCACTGGTGTTGCCACTGCTGGGCGCCCTCGCCGCGTGTTCGATTGGCGCATGGGGCGATCTGGCGCGCGTGACCACGCGGTTTACCAGTGAATGGCTGTGGGTCGGCTTGCTGACGGTGTTGAATCTGTTGGTGCTGGCGCATGCGGCGCTGACGCTGAGTGCGCGGACGGGATGGCGTGCACGGGCATTCAATCTGCTGGAGCGTCGCGCTGGCTGGCTGGTCGCGGCGGCAGGATTTGCCGCAGCGGTGATGATGCTGGAGATGGTCTTCGACGCGCGTTATCGCAGCTTTGCGAGCATGGCGTTTGTGCTGCCGGCGCTGGTTTACCTGAGCCGCCCGGTGAGCGTGCCGCGTCGGGAGATTGCCTTGCTGGCGTTTATCGTCGGCGCGGGGATTGCGCCGCAGTTGTATGTGGAAGGTTTGCAGAATCAGCAGGCGTGGGGGTGGGCGTTGGTGAGCGCTTTGATGGTGGCCGCTCTTTGGCGCTGCCTGCGGGTTCGCAGAGGCTGAAGATCAAAAGATCGCAGCCTTCGGCAGCTCCTACAGGGTGTACGTCACCCCAATGTAGGAGCTGCCGCAGGCTGCGATCTTTTTACGCTCTGACCAAACGCAACCCGGCAATCACCGCCGCAAACACCGCCAAAGTGGTGTTGTACAACGCCAGCGCCGGCAAACCGGCCACCAGCGCCAACACCGCCAGCCACCACCCTGCCCGCCCGGGCACGACAAAACCGATCAGCGCCGCACCCAGCGCCGTCCAGCCCAGCACCTTGAAATGAATCATCAAACCAAGGTTCGAGCGCACCTGGCATTCCCAACGGCTGGCCTCATCCACACAGATGCCCACCCATTTGCCGTCCTCCATAAAGCCATAACGCGCGCCATAGCTGGCGGCCAGCCATAACGGCAACAAAACAAGCAGCAAAATCCAGGGCAAGCGGCGGGACATGAAGCACTCCAATCTTCGGAAATCGGCGGCCAGCTTAATCTGCCTTCAATACTTCGCAAGCGATAACAACTGTTAACTGTTCATCAAGGGCGTGCAAAGTGTATCGTCCAGCTACTATTACTCCGAATTCTGCCTGTTTGGTGCCGCTGCATGGCACTTTGGCGCAAACCCGGTGGTCATAGCCTGCGAACTTCATTCGGCACCTTCCTCTAAGGGATCTAGTCATGCTCCGTTCCTTGCGCTTCGCCGCGCTGTTCAGCGGCCTTATTTTGAGTGCGTCCGCACTGGCGGTGGATATCGACCCCGCCAGCTATGGCTACCCCCTCACCAACCCGTTTGAGGCGACTATCGCCACCACCCCGCCGGATTTGCGTCCGGAGCTGCCGCTGGATGACGACATCGATCAGTCCGATCGCAGCCTCACATTGCGCCCGGAGCGTGAATTCATTCTGCCGGACAACTTCTGGGCGGTGAAAAAGCTCACCTACCGCATCGCTACCCAGGACAAACCGGCCCCGCTGATCTTCCTGATCGCCGGCACCGGCGCGCGCTATGACAGCACGCTCAACGAATACCTGAAAAAGCTCTACTACAAGGCCGGCTACCACGTCGTGCAGTTGTCGTCGCCAACCAGTTTCGACTTCATCAGCGCCGCTTCACGTTTTGCCACCCCCGGCATTACCAAGGACGATGCTGAAGACATGTACCGGGTCATGCAGGCCGTGCGGGCGCAGAATCCGAAATTGCCGGTGACCGAGTATTACCTGACCGGTTACAGCCTCGGTGCGCTGGACGCAGCCTTCGTCGCGCACCTAGACGAAACCCGCCGCAGCTTCAACTTCAAGAAAGTCCTGCTGCTCAACCCGCCGGTCAACCTCTACACCTCGATCAGCAACCTCGACAAGCTGGTACAGACCGAAGTGAAAGGCATCAACAACAGCACCACGTTCTATGAACTGGTGCTGAACAAGTTGACCCGCTACTTCCAGCAGAAAGGCTACATCGACCTCAACGATGCGCTGCTCTATGACTTCCAGCAGTCCAAGCAGCATTTGACCAACGAGCAGATGGCGATGTTGATCGGCACCTCGTTCCGCTTTTCGGCCGCCGACATCGCGTTCACCTCGGACTTGATCAATCGTCGTGGTCTGATCACCCCGCCGAAAACCGAGATCACCGAAGGCACCAGCCTCACGCCGTACCTCAAGCGTGCGCTGCAGTGCGACTTCGAATGCTATCTGACCGATCAAGTGATTCCGATGTGGCGCGCGCGCACTGACGGCGGCAGCCTGCTGCAACTGGTCGATCAGGCCAGCCTGTATGCGCTTAAGGATTACCTGCATGACAGCCCAAAAATCGCCGTGATGCACAACGCCGACGACGTGATCCTCGGCCCGGGCGACCTCGGTTTCCTGCGCAAGACCTTTGGCGACCGCCTGACCGTTTATCCATTGGGCGGCCATTGCGGCAACATTAACTACCGCGTCAACAGCGACGCCATGCTGGAGTTCTTCCGTGGCTAAATATCTCCTGCTGGCGACAGCGTTACTCTGTGCAGGCGTGGCTCAGGCCGACAACAGCAAAGCCAATGCACCGGTGGTGGTCGACAGTGACGGCTTCAAGGAGCCGCTGTCGAAACTGAAATTCAATCCGGGCCTGGATCAGCGCGAATTCGAGCGTTCGACGCTCAACGCGCTGAACGTCTACGACCCGCTGGAATCGTGGAACCGCCGCGTTTACCACTTCAACTACCGCTTCGACGAATGGGTGTTCCTGCCGGTGGTCGACGGTTATCGCTACGTGACGCCGAGCTTCGTGCGCACCGGCGTGAGCAACTTCTTCAACAACCTCGGTGACGTGCCGAACCTGATCAACAGCTTGCTGCAGTTCAAGGGCCAGCGTTCGATGGAAACCACCGCGCGCCTGCTGTTCAACACCACGATCGGCATCGGCGGCCTGTGGGATCCGGCGACGGCCATGGGCCTGCCGCGCCAGAGCGAAGACTTTGGTCAGACCCTCGGTTTCTACGGCGTACCGGGCGGTGCCTACTTCGTACTGCCAATCCTCGGCCCGTCGAACATCCGCGACACCGCCGGCCTCGCCGTGGACTACACCGCCGAATCGGCGATCAACTTCCTCAACGTTTCGGAAGTCAGCTCCGACCACCCGGAAGTCTGGGCCCTGCGCGCGGTCGACAAGCGCTACCAGACCAGCTTCCGTTACGGCCAGATGAACTCGCCGTTCGAGTACGAGAAAGTGCGTTACGTGTACACCGAAGCACGCAAGCTGCAGATCGCCGAATAGTTTTCGGCGGGTACAAAAAAGGGCTATTCGATGCGAGTCGAATGGCCCTTTTTTTAGATCAAAGGATCGCAGCCTGCGGCAGCTCCTACATGGGCATCGCGTACACCCTGTAGGAGCTGCCGAAGGTTGCGATCTTTCAGCCTTTAACAGATTTCCAGATTTTGCCGACGACGGAAACCACCGCCAGCACCACTGCCCCGGCAATAATCCCCGCCACGCCATTCAGCAACATCGGCACCGCAAACCCGGCGCCACCCGCCGCCGCGCCCACACCTTCAATCCAGTGATGCACCACCGGCACGCCGTGAGTAAGGATGCCGCCGCCAACCAAAAACATCGCTGCCGTACCGACCACCGACAAGGTTTTCATCATGTACGGTGCCGCGCTCAAAATGCCGCTGCCGATCTTTTTGGCCGCCTGCCCAGGCTTCTGCGTCAGCCACAAACCGAGGTCGTCGAGTTTGACGATGCCCGCCACCAACCCGTAAACACCAACAGTCATGACAATGGCGATGCCCGACATCACGACCACTTGCTGAGTCAGCGACGCATCCGCCACGGTGCCGAGGGTGATCGCGATGATTTCTGCCGAGAGGATGAAATCCGTGCGGATCGCACCCTTGATCTTGTCCTTCTCGTAGGCAACCAGATCGGTCGCAGGATCAGCCACTGCTTCCTTAAGTTGCGCATGCTCGGTGTCGTCTTCAGCCTTGCTGTGCAGAAATTTGTGCGCAAGTTTTTCGAAACCCTCGAAGCACAGGTACGCGCCGCCGACCATCAACAGCGGCGTCACCAGCCACGGCACGAACGCACTGATCGCCAGCGCAGACGGCACCAGGATCAATTTGTTGACGAACGAACCCTTCGCCACCGCCCAGACCACGGGAATTTCCCGCTCGGCACGCACACCGGAGACCTGCTGGGCATTCAGCGCCAGATCATCGCCGAGCACGCCCGCGGTCTTCTTGGCGGCCATTTTGGTCATCAAGGCAACGTCGTCCAGAACGGTGGCGATGTCATCGATCAGCACCAGCAAACTGCTTCCTGCCATGAATCCTGTTTCCTTTTATGTATGAATGTTGCGGAGCATAACGCGACCATAGACCACGCGGTGCATTCTTGAGCGCTGCGCGAGGCCGGTGCTACCATGCGCAACCGCCAGAACAGGCAAGGAACCACCGGGTTTATGAGCACAATCCGCGAGCGCAACAAAGAACTGATCCTGCGTGCCGCCAGTGAGGAGTTTGCCGACAAGGGCTTCGCTGCGACCAAAACCAGCGACATCGCCGCCAAGGCGGGATTGCCCAAGCCCAACGTCTACTACTACTTCAAGTCCAAGGAAAACCTTTACCGCGAGGTATTGGAAAGCATCATCGTGCCGATTTTGCAGGCCTCGACCCCGTTCAATCCGGACGGCGTTCCGAGCGAAGTGCTGAGCGGCTACATCCGCTCGAAGATCCGCATCTCCCGCGATCTGCCGTTCGCCTCGAAAGTGTTCGCCAGCGAAATCATGCACGGCGCCCCACACCTGAGCGCCGACCTGGTCGAACAACTCAACGGCCAGGCCAAGCACAACATCGACTGCATCCAGAGCTGGATCGACCGCGGCCAGATCGCCCCGATCGACCCTAATCACCTGATGTTCAGCATCTGGGCCGCGACCCAGACTTACGCCGACTTCGACTGGCAGATTTCTGCGGTGACGGGGAAAGAGAAGCTGGATGAGGCGGATTATGAAGCGGCGGCGCAGACGATAATCCGGTTGGTGTTGAAGGGGTGTGAGCCGGATCAGTAAGACCGGTAACCGCTTCGCGAGCAAGCTCGCTCCCACAGGGATTTGTGAACGCCACAGATCCAATGTGGGAGCGAGCTTGCTCGCGAATGGAGCAACTCGGTTTTACAGCCCAACCCAAACCGCATCCCACAGCGGATAGTCGCCAAGCTTATCTACCAAGCCTGCCCGCAACGGGTTAGCCACCACGTATCTCGCCATTTTCACTAAATCATCCTCCCGACGCAGTGCCCGATCATGAAAACCCTGCTGCCATAGACTGCCCTTTCTACCAGCCGCCAGATTCACTGCCCTAGCGCTCAACGATTTTGATCTTTGCATCAGCTCACTGAGCGAGCCTCGCTTCAAATCGATCAACCAATGAAAGTGATCGGGCATGACTACCCAGGCCAACGAGTCAGCCAAGCCCTGTTCTTGGGCATTTCGAAATTGATCAACAACCAACCTGCCCAACGCAAACTCTTTGAAGACACGCTCGCGATACAGAGTATTGGCAGTCAGTAGATAAACGCGATTGGGCTCGTCGTAACGACCAAGGCGCAAGCGATGTGAAGCTGACAGTTCCGGCATTCCTTTGCCTCTTTCAGAGATGACCTGAAAGAGTAGATAGGAGCACAGGGATAAGGAGGAAAGACTGTTGGCCAAATGTGTCTGTTGAATTGACTTCGCGAGCAAGCTCGCTCCCACAGGGGATTTGAGGGGTTCATACCTTTTGTGTCAGGACTCAAACCTGTGGGAGCTTGCTCGCGAAGTCGTTAGGTCAGACGCTAAAGATCAAGCAGCCACCCCCGCATCCGCCCGCAACTCCAGCGCCTCCACCGCTTTAATCGCCACTTGCTCATCGATATCCGACAGATCGCCGCTGATCCCGATCGCTCCCAGCACATTCCCCGCCTGATCACGAATCAACACACCGCCCGGTGCCGGCACGACGCTGCCCTGGCCCATGCTGTTGAGCGCGGCAATAAAGGCCGGGCGTTGTTGGGCGTCGAGGGCTAGCAGGCGCGAGCCTTTGCCGAGGGCGATGGCGCCCCAGGCTTTGCCGATGGCGATTTGTGGGCGCAGCAGGCTGGCGCCGTCTTCGCGTTGCAGGGTCACCAGGTGGCCGCCGGTGTCGAGTACTGCGATGGTCAGGGGGGCGGCGTTGATGCCGCGCCCTGCGTTGATGGCCTCGTTGACCAGTTTGACTGCGACTTTCAAGGTTAAAGCGCTCATGGTGCCGTCCTCATTTTGTTATAGGGAAAGTCGTGGGCCTGCGGTTTTGTGCCGCAGTCCGATGCAACAAATAGAACACAATGAATTATTTTTTTGTATACAATAATTCTCGAAAAGCGCCACATGCGACGAAAAGCCACAGTCATAAAGGCTTCCGACGAATGAAACAGGCGCTTGAGAAAATGGATTGACCTGCGCCGTCCGCCGTGAATACACTCTGCGCAAAGCCACTTGTATACAATTCCAAAACGTA